>JAJEAV010000036.1 GCA_022822625.1 Gammaproteobacteria bacterium
TAATTTCTCAATGCACTTTGCCTTGAGTTCCGAAATTCCTATCTCTTTCATCATGTACTCACCAGTTTCAATTTGTCATTAATATAACCAGGTCAATTAACCAAGTCAATAACTAGTGTCACGAGTGTTGCAAGCAAATAAACTGTCTGCTTTTTGGAGAAACCATGAAGTATGCAGTATGGTTACAGGAGCCAGGATAATGAGATTTGATGAATCTTATGCTGTTCCTTGTTTGACTATGCGGGGGTATGCACCCCATCACGGTTTCCTTGATTTATATGAATATGTATTTCCATCCAGGTACCCCATACCGTCAACATCCCGATTAGCTTGTCCATAGTAAAGCACCCAGAACCGGTATTGCGAATACGTGGAAAACTGGTCGTCGCAAAACCGGTCAATCTCAGCTCATACTCTTGATTCATCATCATGCCTTTGTTTTAATCGAGCGAGAAGGAACGAAATCAAGGGGGGCGGCTCTAGTTCACTCTCATCAGTCTCCGGTTGCAATAAGTCAAGACGATACTTCCACCCTTACAATTATGATGAGTCGGCCATGATTGAGTAGATACGCTCACGAACATGATTTGCCTCCGGCCTGCTATGATTCTTGCAGGCCGTTTTGTCGATTAATCCTTTCCGACACAGTAAATACGATTCAGGACCGAATGATGACAGCAGTAACTCTTGAGGAATTTCAGAAAATACAGATACACACCGGAACAGTACTCTCTGTCAATCCGAATGAGAAAGCCAGAATTCCTGCATGGGTTTTGGAAATAGATTTCGGAGAGGATTTGGGAATCAAGACTACATCCGCACAATTGACTACACTATATACACCTGAAAATCTGATTGGAACTCAGGTTGTTGCGGTCATGAATTTTCCGCCACTTCGAATAGCCGGAGTCAAATCAGAAGTGCTGGTTTTGGGAGTGCTGGACTCAAAAGGGGTTGTATTGTTACGTCCGGATCAGAAGGTTGAAGATGGAACCCGAGTTGCCTGAAGGAAGGAGACTTGTTTTTATTACGAGTTATGAAGGGACCAAATGATCAGAAAGGAAGGTATTGGCTCCCCGGGACAGACTCGAACTGCCGACAAAGTGGTTAACAGCCACCTGCTCTACCAACTGAGCTACCGGGGAACAGGCACGCAATACTAATATTACAGGCTTGATAGGTCAAGCCATTTGTTGCGAACTGTTGCGAGCAAATAAACTGTCCGGTTTGGTAGCACATAAAATGTCCGCTTTTTGGAGAGACCATGAAGTGGGCAATATGGCTATAGTAGACCAGACTGATGAGATTTGAAGAGGTCTATGAAGACAGGGCCGGCAGGACAACTGCGTACAGTACCGGGCCTGACACTCGAGATCCCCGCAGACCGATTCCGCTATCACTACGTCAAGGTCAACGTGCTGGAATACCCGGACGAATCCCTGTCGATCCATCACGGGCCACGGGAACTAGCACGCTACGACAACCAGGGGCAACTGGGGGGTAAAGTATGTACATGGCTCCGCGCAATGTCCACTGCGCGCGGCCACTCTCCTAGAGGGAGTGATCGTCAATAGTGGTACAATCTATTTGCAACCAAACCGGACAGTTCGGACAATTCTATTTGTTCTTAATAGCTTGCAAAATATGTGCCAGAAAACAGAATTGATCCGGAAATTATTGAGAAGCCGGACGCTATTGGCGAGACTGCAAAATCTGTAGAGATTTGCGTCTGATGAAGCTGCAAATAAGGTAATGATTCGACTTGCTAATCTTTCTGCAGGCTTCTTCAAGATTCGAATCGAATAGTAATATAGGAATCTCGACCAAAGGTTGTTTTCCTGCAAGCAATAAATCCCTTATTTCACCGTGATTCCTGAACGCGTTAGCAACCTATATCAACTAGTCAGCAATTTCCAGCCGTCTGGTGACCAACCCGAAGCCCTTAAGGCCTTGATCGGGGGTCTCGAACAAGGGGAGGCATTTCAGACATTGCTGGGAGTCACTGGTTCTGGGAAGACATTCACTATGGCAAATGTTATTGCGAATACTGGCCGCCCTGCACTCGTCCTCGCGCACAATAAAACATTAGCTGCCCAACTCTACTCCGAGATGCGAGACTTTTTTCCGAGTAATCGAGTGGAGTATTTTGTTTCATATTACGACTATTACCAGCCGGAGGCATATGTTCCAAGTTCAGACACCTATATCGAAAAAGATGCTTCGATCAATGAGCATATTGATCAAATGCGTCTCTCAGCCACCAAGGCCATTCTCGAATGTGAAGATGTAATTATTGTTGCGACAGTATCTGCCATTTACGGTTTGGGAGATCCTGTTGCCTATCACGGCATGATCCTGCATGTGAAGATCGGTGACCAGATCAATCAGCGAGATATACTCAAAAAATTGACAGACATGCAATATGTTCGAAATGAACTGGAACTTCGACGAGCAACATACCGAGTGCGTGGAGATGTCATTGATATATATCCTGCTGAGTCAGAACGCCTGGCTATTCGAATCGAACTGTTTGGCGATGAAATCGAAGGCATATCTAGATTTGACCCGCTCACTGGTGTCGTTGAGGAGCGAATCAATCGAGTTACCGTCTACCCTAAAAGTCATTATGTAACCAAAAAGGAGACCATTCTTGCGATCATGGATCAGATCAAGGAGGACCTCAGGGCACGACTCAAGGAGTTAAGAGGTTTGGACAAGCTGGTCGAGGCACAACGGTTGGAACAACGTACGTTATACGACCTCGAGATGATGCAGGAAATGGGATATTGCAACGGCATTGAAAATTACTCCAGATATCTATCAGGTAGAGAGGTTGGTCAGCCTCCACCTACATTGATGGATTATCTCCCCGAAAATTCCATCGTGTTTATTGATGAGAGTCATGCAACGATTCCACAAATTGGAGCCATGTACCGAGGTGATCGCTCCAGAAAGGAGAATCTTGTGGAATATGGATTTCGACTGCCGGCTGCCCTGGACAATCGACCACTCAGATTTGACGAGTTTGAGTCAATGCTTCCACAGGTGATTTTTGTATCTGCAACACCTGGCGATTACGAAGCAATGAAAACCTCGGAGGTCATCGAGCAAGTGGTGCGACCAACCGGGTTACTCGACCCTGAAGTTGAAATACGGCCGGTTGAATTTCAGGTCGATGATTTGCTCTCTGAAATAAATTCAAGAGTACAGGGTGGAGATCGTGTTCTGGTCACTACGCTGACCAAGCGTATGTCAGAGGATTTGACTGAGTACCTTCATGAACATGGAGTCAAGGTTCGCTATCTGCATTCGGATATCGACACCGTAGAGCGGGTCGAAATTATCCGAGACCTGAGAAAGGGGGTGTTTGATGTGCTGGTCGGCATTAATCTGCTACGTGAAGGGCTGGACATCCCTGAAGTATCACTAGTTGCAATACTGGATGCGGACAAGGAAGGGTTTTTGCGCTCAACCCGATCGTTAATCCAGACAATTGGACGTGCGGCTCGTCACCAAAACGGAAAGGTCATCCTTTATGCAGACCGGGAAACAGGGGCTATTCAGAGTGCTGTCGAGGAGACGAATCGAAGGAGGCAGAAACAGCAAACCTATAATGAAATCCATAGCATCACTCCAAAATCAATCATCAAACCGGTCAAGGACATCATTGACGGGGTGGTTTCGATTGACCCGGAAACAATCAAGGTGATATCTGATGAAAGCATGGATGATGAGAAGTTTCTGGATCATGCTGCACAGTCCCCGAAACAACTTGGAAAGATTCTGAAGCAACTGGAAAAGAAAATGTATGAACATGCCAAGAACCTGGAGTTCGAGTCAGCAGCGGCTGTTCGTGATCGCATTAACCAGATACGAAATCATAAGTTTATTGAAGAGGGTACGCTCTGAAGATGCAAAATGAACAAGTCATTATATAGACTCTTCAAATTGTGCGACAAGTAGGTCAAACAGACGTATCAGGGGAAGGCCCAGTATTGAATTCGGGTCATCGGACTTGACTTGTTTCAAAAAACCAATACCCGGTCCTTCAATTCTGAGACTCCCGCAAATATCAAAAGGCCGTTCTCGGTCAACATAGTTTTCGATGGCCTTCCGGCTTAGTTTGCGATATACAACTTCGCAGGTTTCATGGACAACGCTACAATTCTGGGTCTGGGTATTTAGCAAGGCAAGGCCACAATGTAAAAGGACGGTTGAATCAGAGGCTCGGGTTAGTTGTTCAATGGCTTCGCTTCGGTCCTTTGGCTTGCCGAAAATTTGACCCTCGCATTCTGCGACCTGGTCAGATCCGATAATCAGGCTATTCTGCTGATGAGACAAGGTTTCTGCTTTTGTTCTGGCAAGTCTTTGGACGAGACTCGAAGCTGATTCTTCCTCAAGCACTGTCTCGTCAATTGCAGGTGCATGCCAGGTGAACTCAAGGCCCGCCTTGGTTAGCATTTCGCGTCTATAAGGAGATGATGATGCCAATATAATTTGTTGGAAAGCCATGATGAATTATGAATTACTGCATGAGAAGACTTGTGACCCCACCATGAATGTACACTCTGAAGCGGGGTGTTGTACCTATAGTGGAATTGGGTGCTTGTAAAACCCTTCAATTTCCTCGAAAAAATTTTCTGATTGAACACTGATACACAGCACCTATGCAACTTTCCGGGCTTTGACTTCCAGTTGAATTCCCTCCTGCTCCTGCAGGTATTGGATCACCGCAAATAGGTTGCTTGCCTGGGGATTGCCTTTTGGCCCGAACATGTGCATGAGACTTTTACTCGATTTGTTGAGTACCAGGGAGAGTTCCTCGAATCCGATCATTGCGTGGAATAATCACCTCAGATCAAACCCGTAAATCGCTTGAAAAAATCAGTCAGTTTGCCCAGCGCTACTTGCTTTTTCTCTGCGTGGCCGCCATTTTTTCCGAACCGGGAAACAGGCGGCAGAATCTTTGTGATAGCAGTACCGGAGGCTACGATCTCGCCGTCTCGGAATGCATTTTCCACAAATAGCTTTGTTTCGTTGGCTTTCAAGCCTTCCTCTGCGATGATCTGATCAAGTTCCTCTGACATTTTGGCTGAAATAAAGGTTGCCCATTCGGTTTCGACTTCGGCTTCCGTGGAAACAGAATCTACGAATTGTTTAATTAAGTCTTTCTTGCTGCGCAGGCTGGGGCTGGCATCGATCGTTCGCTCGATGATGCCCCGGATTTCCTTGTCCTCGCCGGAGCCTTTCTTCTCAAGGTACTGTGCAACAAGTATCAAAATGTAGTCAACATTGATTTCGACCTGCTTGATCAACTCGATTTCGAACACTACGTCATCGTTGATCGACTCCTTTTCGGCTTCCACACCGGCACGGAACTCGGCATACAGATTCAGATACCGACTCTGGTAATCCTGAAAATCGCGCTCACTCAGGATTTCGTTCCCGGCAAAATCATCGAACGATGTCAGAATGTTCTTCAACCGAAGGACTGAGCCAAACACTTTGACGAATTCGATTTGCGCTGCCTCACCGACAATCGGTTGGATGAGAGGGTAGCTTCCAGTCAGTTTTTCGACACACTCCTGGTATTCGTCGTAGTATTTGGCATAGGGCTTCAACAGCACGATGTTCTTGGCGTCCTTATTGCCGAACAGAGCAAGGGCATCGTTGGTTTCCTGCTCGAGATCGCGGAAAGATACGATGTTGCCGTAGGTCTTGACCGAATTGAGAATGCGATTTGTACGGGAGTAGGCTTGAATCAGGCCATGCTCGCGCAGGTTCTTGTCTGCCCACAACGTGTTGAGCGTAGTGGCATCGAATCCGGTAAGAAACATATTGACCACGATTACAAGGTCCAACTCACGTCTTTTCAGCCGACGCGACAAGTCCTTGTAGTAATTCTGAAACTTGTCGGCGGAGGTGTCGAAGCTTGTGCCGAACAGGTCGTTATAGTCCTGGATCGCGGCATCTAGAAAATCACGTGAACTTTGATCGAGCCCGCCTGCCTCGAATTCCTCTTCCCCCAATAGTCCTCCAGTTTCTTCCTCGTTGACAGCATAGCTATAGATTAGACCTATCTTGAGACGTTGCACTGCAGGCAAGCCTTTCTCCTGTTTGGCGAATTCTGCGTAGTAGCGTTTTGCGGCGTCAATCGAGTCAGTTGCAAAAATCGAATTGAATCCGGCTAGCCGCTTTCCAGAATGGCTATAGCTTGCGCTTCGTCTAGTTTTCTGGTCGAAGTGCTCGCGGATGTAGTTCACCACCTGGGTTACTCGTTCCGGGTCAAGCAAGGCCCGCTCAGCGTTGATAGCCGATATCTGCTTGTCCTTTACGTCCGGCAGGACTTTGATCGTGTTGATGTAGTCGATGCGGAAGGGGAGGACGTTCTTGTCATTGATGGCATCGACTATGGTGTAGGTGTGCAGCCTATCGCCGAAAGCCTGCCCGGTTGTCCGCATCGCAGGGTTCCCTTGAGTGCTGGCGTTGTCAGCGAAAATCGGGGTGCCCGTGAAGCCGAAAAGGTGGTAACGCTTGAAAACACGGGTGATGTCCGCGCGCATGTCACCAAACTGGCTACGGTGGCATTCGTCGAAAATCAGCACTACGTGGGTGCCATATGCAGGATGGTTTCTGTTTGTCGCGACGAAACGGCTGAGCTTTTGGATGGTGGTGATGATGATGCGAGCCTTCGGATCTTCAAGTTGCCTTTTCAACACTGCGGTTGAGGTATTGGAATTGGCGGCACCTTTTTCAAAGCGCTCGTATTCGCTCATCGTTTGATAGTCGAGATCCTTGCGGTCTACGACAAACAGTACCTTGTCGATCTCTGTCAGGTTCCGTGCGAGTTGTGCCGCCTTGAAACTCGTCAAGGTCTTGCCGCTTCCGGTGGTGTGCCAGATATATCCGCCAGCAGCTGTAGTTCCCAGTTGCTGGTGGTTAGTACTCGTTGCGATGCGCTGTAGAATCTGTTCGGTCGCCGCGATTTGGTAAGGACGCATCACAAGCAGCTTTTGATCCACGTCAAAAACGCAATAGCGGGTCAGGACGTTCAACAGCGTATGTTTGGAGAAGAAGGTTGTAGTGAATCCGGTCAATTCGGCGATGGGCTGGTTTTTTGCATCGGCCCACCAGCTTGTAAATGAAAAACTGTTGGAAGTCTTGCGACGCGAGCGTTTGCCGCGTTGTTCAGCAAGGTGTTCGTCGCGCACCGTGTTGCTGTAATACTTGGTCAAGGTGCCGTTACTGATAACGAACAACTGCACATACTCAAAAAGGCCTGATCCCGCCCAGAAGCTATCGCGTT
>JAJEAV010000021.1 GCA_022822625.1 Gammaproteobacteria bacterium
TACGGGTACCGGTGATTCCTCCAGCACCGTCATCGGTGTTGGTGGCGAACTCGTAGCGACCGTGAGCCATCAGGCCATTGCCGAGATCCGAACTCGCCTTGACTCCGAACCGCGATCCAACAGTGCTAATGTCGGTGGTCGAGTCGTTCATTCCACCCTTGTCTTCAAGAACGACCGCATTGTTGACCCGCCCGTAGACCGTCATCTCGGCCTGTGCGCCAACCGGCACCATCACCGCCGCAGATACCGCAGCAGCCACTAATGTCTTTTGCATGATAAATTTCTCCAAAAGTTATTAAAAATGTATTAAATCCAGCCAAAACCTAGGTCTTATTACAAAAAACCAACCTAAATATCAACCAGACGGCAGGGATATTACCACAAAATATCCAGAATTGTTAAAAATTTTTAATAATTCCAATATTTCCCAAATATTTTATATTTTTATTTATTATCAGTAATATAGATTATGAAATTGCATCAATTAAAGAGATCGGAATCCCATGAATATGAAATTTTTTTAACTTTTCTAACCATTTTTTCTGCAAAACTTGTCGAAAATGACAATGTTCTGCATGACTATCCGGTATGGTTCAAAACCCAATTTGCACCACTTCCGCTCACGCTTCATCAATTCCAATCCAATATGCCAAGGGTTATGGTTCAGGCAGGAGATGTTACCATGCCCGCCTGCTCGAACCATAACATCATAAGCTGATTATCATAAAACCAAAAATCAAGTTAGAATTAACCTGTAAATCCATGGTTCTTTCAATTTCAAATTGATGAAGCAGAGAGAACCCCCGCGGTCGCGATCACATCCAGCTTGTCAGATTGAGGCATCAATAAGAATCCACCTGTAATGAAACGAATCTCCCTACTCACAAAATTCACACTATATATATTAGGTATCTTGATACTGGCCTCTTGTAGTGGCACATTTACGCAAGACCGTACTTCAAACGCCAGGCAAAACCCCAAGGAAGCGGGTACGAGCCAACAGTCCGCAGAATATAGCGGTGTGGCCATCAACCAGGCTGGAGGTCAGCTCTACCAACCAGCGTCAACGCAATCGTTGGACTTGCCCCCAAGATTGTTAGGTTCTTCGGCAGATAATTCAGTCGAGGGTGAAAGCGTTGATATAGCCAGCTATAGCGTTCTTCCCGCTATCGAAGTAGCCCGGATCATCAATGAAGGTGATAGGCAATGGGTAGAAATTGACTCCACTTTGGATGAAACATGGGCCATTATGGAAAGTTTTTGGGAAGACAGCGGTATAGGCCTGGTCGAAAACAACCTTGAGGCGGGAATAATGGAAACAGAATGGATTCAGAGCCCCACAGATGTGGTAGAAGCAGAATCAGCCGCCATACGGTTTGTCAGATCATTGTCAACCTCACTCACCCAGCGAGAAACTGTCTTGAATCGATTCCGCCTTCGTTTCGAACAACGAAATGCAAACACCATTCGAGTGCATGTTTCCCACCGTTGGGTTGCGAGAAAGGAAAGGGAAAGGACGGGCAAGACAAGCGAATTCAAATGGTCGGAATTGCCTTCTGACCCTGAACGGGTTGCCGACTTTCTGCAAAACATGGTCCAGATCTTTGACAAGTGAATTGTTTCTTTCTGATTTATTATACCCTTGCTTTTTACTGTTCGAGATACCAGCAAGATATATCAGACCGGTTATCGTCTCAGAATTCCTGTCTGGATCCTGAATCCGGGAACCCCTAGTGATCGATATCCTGACAGGAAGGTTTTCCGCGATTTGTCCAACACTTTGTACCACAGGCCGGATTGTGCAGGAGTCATTGATCCGGTGTGGTGCGGGATTTTCCGGTACTGCGCAGGTTGGTGGCGATCCTGCTGCACTGCTTCATGCAGTGATTGTCCCACTGTTTCATGACCGCCCGTCGTCTCCGCAGCAGGTCGGAGCGGAAGTACGAGCCTTCCACGCCCTGCACGGCATGAGCCAGGGCCTGTTCGGCGAGTTCCCGGCCTATGCCTTTTTCCGCGGCCCAGTCCCGGAACGACGAGCGCAGTCCGTGCATGGTCATCTGTTTTCCGTAGCCGATACGCTGAATCAGCTGTCTGAATGCGTTTTCACCGAGTGGGTTCCCCGGGTGTCTTGGGGACGGGAACAGGTATCCTGAGCCATTCTCGAGCGGCCTGACGATCTCGAGGATCATCTTCATTCCCTCGCTGATTGGCACACGGTGTTCGCGGTCTGTCTTCATGCGGGAGCCGGGGATCTTCCATATCCGATGCTTCAGGTCTATTTCCTTCCAGGTTGCATGGCGTGCCTCGCCGGATCGGCATGCGGCCAGGGTGATCCAGCAGATGGCGGCCCTGACCGCGATGCCGGTATCGGCCCGGAAGACCATCTCGAGCATGCGGGGGATTCGCGGGTAGGCAAGGGCACGATGATGGTTTCTGACGGCTTTCTGCCTAGGCAGCGCCGCGTCGATGGCCTCCCCGGCCAGGTTGACCTCGATGTGGCCATAGGCCATAGCCAGCCGGAAGACGGAACTCATTCTCTGCCGGGTCTTTCTTGCCAGGTTGGGCTTTTGCGTCCATAGCGGAACCAGGATTTCGAGCACATCCTCCCGGCTTACCTCGTCAATCGGCATGTTGCCGATATGGGGGGCTACGTACCTGTGCATGCCTTGCTTCCAGTTCCTGGCAGTTTTCGGATTCCGCCAGGTGGCCGCCAGTCCTTCCAGCGTCTTCTCCTGGACCTGTGCAAAGGAAGGCATCGGGCATCTGTGTTTCCTTTCTATGCGATGTGCCCCTCTGTAGGCGATCGGGTTGCCTCCTGCCAGCACTTCTGCACGATTGCATATGGCCTTTTCCCGGGCTTCGGTGAGCGAGGTTGTCGGCCAGCCGCCGAGTCCGATGTCCCGGCGCTTGCCGTGGACCATGATCCGCTGTACGAACTGCCTGCTGCCTCCGGGAGCGACACGGAGATAGAGTCCGGGGGCGACGCGATACATGCCCGGTCTGCTGAGGGCCGGGATCTGGCTGGATTTGAGTAGTTTCAAGATGCATTCCTCATGATTTGTACAACATATGTCCCACATTACCCGCATCTGCTGAAAACCGGATGAATGGAATGTATTGATTCTGGATCGTTGGATCGAGGAAAAAATCCCGTGGCCGGGCTGGGGCGGGCAACTTCTTCTTCGATCGGGTACCGATCCGGAACAGCAGAAAGACATTAGTGGCTGTTGCGGTATCTGCGGCGGTGATGGTGCCGGTTGGCGCACAGGCCGAGATGACGGTCTACGGGCGGGTCAACAATGCGGTCGTTCTTGAAGACAAGGGTGGAATGAACGATTCGACGACCACCGACATTAGCACTGTTGGATCGCGGTTCGGAGTCAAGGCGAGTTCGGATCTCGGCAATGGCCTGATGGCTCACGGTCGCTACGAGTTCGCCACCAACACCGATGACGGTGCTGGAGGAATCACCGGTACCCGTA
>JAJEAV010000071.1 GCA_022822625.1 Gammaproteobacteria bacterium
GGCCAAAGGCACCGCAGCTCATGGTTGCATAGACCAGTACATAAAACAATGCAGCACTGTAGCCAGCCTGATTTCCGGCCAATATTCCGAACAGGAAGAATCCCATATGCGAAATGGTTGAATAAGCCAGCATTCGCTTGAGATTATCCTGTGCAATCGCAATCACATTGCCGGCAAGTACCGAGAGCAAAGCCAGAATAATCAGCATCTGATACCAGACATCGTGCATGTCCTGAAGCCCACCCGACAGCAATCGAATGACCAGTGCAAATGCCGCAATTTTCGGTGCGGAACCAATAAAGGCCGTGGTTGAGGTTGGGGCACCCTGATAGACATCGGGAACCCACATGTGAAAAGGCACTACGCCCAACTTGAAGCCAAGGCCGGTCACAATCAGCACCACGCCCAGTAACAGTGCGGGGTTGGCGTGGTCCATGCCGGCAATCGTATCCCGGATTTCCGGCAAGTGCAGTGAGCCGGTCAGCCCATACAGGAGTGAGATGCCATAGAGCAGGATGCTGGATGCCAGCGCACCCAGCACGAAATACTTCATTGCTGACTCGACTGCCAGCTTGTCTTCCCGATAAAAGGCAATCATCGAATACAGGCACAGGGACATCAGCTCAAGCCCCAGATACAGGGCAAGCAGATGGTTTGCCGAGATCATGACCATCATGCCGCATACAGCCAGCAGGCCAAGCACATAGTATTCGCTGTGAAACAGGTTGCGATCCAGATTGTATTGGCGTCCGTAGAGAAACACGGCCGTAGTCAACATGCAAATGCCGAACTTCAAGAGCTCTGCGAGTGGGTCATCAACAAACAAGCCGTTGAAGGCCAATTGCGAGTCGCTGGTAATGCCGAAGATCGTCAGTACCGCGGTGATCAACAGGGTTGTAATGGATAGTCGATAGCACAGTAGCCTGGAGCGTTCCGGATTGCCGAACAATCCCGCAACCAGAATCAGACAGGCCATTGAGGCGATGAAGATCTCGGGAATGACCAGGTTCACTGAGAGGGATGCAGCATTCATCAGTCAGTTACTCGTTTCAATTCGGCTATCGGCAGAGGGAGGGGCATTTGCTGATTTCAAGATGAACCAGCAGGTTTTCGGAAGATGCATGCATCAATTCAAGTAGCGGATTTGGCCAGATGCCAAACAACAGCACCATGCCGGCGAGTATCGCAAGCATCACGAATTCACGCCCGGACAGGTCATCAAGTCCGGCCACGCTATCGTTCAGGACTTTTCCGTAGACGACCCGCTTGACCATCCACAGTGTATAGGCCGCACCAAAAATCAGGGTCAGGGCAGCCAGAATCGCAAACCAGGCATTGACCTTGAAAGACCCCAGAATTACCAGAAACTCGCCAACAAATCCTGAAGTACCGGGAAGCCCACTGTTGGCCATGGCAAACAACACCATAAAGGCCGCAAACATCGGCATGGGTGTAGCGATCCCTTGATATGTGGCGATCTCCCTGGAATGCAGGCGGTCATACAAAACCCCCACACACAGGAACAGTGCGCCGGAAATGAATCCATGCGAAATCATTTGAATCATGCCGCCTTCAAGCCCCTGTCCATTGAACATGAAAAATCCAAGCGTCACAAAACCCATGTGCGAGATGGACGAGTAGGCAATCAGTTTTTTCATGTCCGACTGGACCAGCGCGACCAGCGCAATATATACGATTGCGATCAGCGACAGCATGATCATCAGCCAGGCCAGCTCCTGGCTTGCATCCGGGGCAATCGGCATGCTGAAACGAATAAAGCCATAACCCCCCATCTTGAGCATGATCGCTGCCAGAATGACCGAGCCCCCGGTTGGGGCCTCAACGTGGGCATCCGGCAACCAGGTGTGAACCGGAAACATCGGCACCTTGACGGCGAAGGCAGCCAGAAAAGCCAGAAAAATCAGGATCTGGGCACTCAGACCAATCGGAAGCACATGATAGTCAAGAATGCTGAATGAGCCACCTGATTGGTCATACAGGTAGAGCAAGGCAACCAGCATCAATAGCGAGCCGAGCAGTGTATACAGAAAGAACTTGATGGTGGCGTAGATTCGGTTGGGCCCGCCCCACAGGCCAATAATCAGAAACATCGGGATCAGCATGGCCTCCCACAGCACATAGAACAACATGGCGTCCAGTGCGGAAAATACCCCGATCATGATGCCTTCCATGATCAGGAAGGCGGCCATATACTGGGCAACCTTGTCCTGAATAACCTGCCAGCCGGCCACAACTACAATCATGGTAAGCAGGGTGGTCAGCAAGATCAGGGGCACCGAGAAGCCATCGACCCCCAATGCATAGTTGATATTGAAAGCAGGAATCCAGCTGTGGAATTCCATGAACTGCATGTTGGCAGAAGTCCGGTCAAAGCCGGTATAGAGCGGTATACTGAACAGGAACACGGCAACCGAGAACCCCAGTGCCAGCTTGCGTACCAGCGGATCATGTTGCGGACCCTTTCCCACTCCAAGGACGATAATTCCTGCTACTATCGGGAACCAGATCAGGATACTGAGCAAAGGTGTTTCCATGATGCTGCCTGATTGTCCCTATAACCACACAAACACGGAAATCAAGCCAAATAACCCGATAATCATTGCGAATGCGTAGTGATATGTGAAACCGGTCTGAATCTGTCTCAGTCGAATCGAAATTCGTCCGATTGTCCTTGCAGTACCATTGACCATCATTCCGTCAATCAACCCTGCATCGGCTCTTCGATGGAGCAGCTTGCCGAGGCTTACCGAACCTCTGGCAAATACCGCCTGATAAAACTCGTCAAAGCCGTATTTATTATCCAGAATTCGGTAGATCAGGGAGAATCGCCCGGCGATTTTCCCCGGAAGATTCGTACGATGACAGTAACAGTACCATGCAAATGCAATACCCGCGACAGCCAGCCAGAATGGTGGCGTCATGACACCATGCATGATCGAGGCCATGATTAATCCAAATCCGGACTGACCATGGTAGGACTCATACAGCGCACCGGTCACATGATGTTCTTCCAGCACAAAAATTGAGGAACCGAAGTAGCTGCCGGAAAGCACAGGCTCGAAAAAGATGAATCCGGCCAGAATCGACGGTATGGCTAGTGCGACGAGAGGGGCCGTGACCACCCAGGGAGATTCTTTCGCATGATGCAGGGTTTCTTCGGACATTCTGGGTCTGCCATGAAAGGTCAGAAACAGCAGTCGAAAAGAATAGAAGGCGGTAACAAAGACACCGGTCAGTACGGCAAGGTAGGCATAACCGGATCCGGCGATATGACTGTGGTGTACAGCCTCGATGATTGCATCTTTCGAGAAGAACCCGGCAAAGGGCGGGATACCGGCCAATGCGAGAGAGCCGATGACTGCGGTCGCATAGGTAATCGGCATGATTGATTTCAAGCCCCCCATCTTGCGCATGTCCTGTTGATGGTGCAGGGCAATAATCACCGATCCGGCTGCCAGAAACAGCAGTGCCTTGAAAAATGCATGTGTGCCAAGATGGAAGATGGCAAGATCATAGGCCGAAACCCCAAGTGCTACCGTCATGTAACCGAGCTGGGATAATGTTGAATAGGCGACTACACGCTTGATGTCATTTTGTACCAGACCAATCAGTGCCATGAAAATTGCGGTCGTAGCACCTATGACGAGTACGGTGGTGAGTGCTGTCTCACTCAACTCGAACAGGGGTGACATCCGGGCCACCATGAAGATGCCGGCAGTGACCATGGTTGCCGCATGAATCAGTGCAGAAATCGGGGTTGGGCCCTCCATGGAATCCGGTAGCCAGACGTGCAGGGGTACCTGTGCGGATTTCCCCATGGCACCGATAAACAGCAGGATACAGATTACCGTAATCCACATCCAGTCTCCAAAAGGCGTGGAAACCGCCTCACCCTGAATCGTCCCGGCACCTGCAAATACGGTTGCGTAATCCAGCGAACCGAACAGGTAGGCAATCGCGGCGATACCGAGCAAAAATCCGAAATCCCCAACCCGGTTGACCAGAAAAGCCTTCAGGTTCGCGAAAATTGCCGTATCCCGGTCGTACCAGAAACCAATCAACAGGTAGGAGACGACACCTACTGCTTCCCAGCCAAAAAACAGTTGCAGGAAGTTGTTGGACATCACTAGCATGAGCATGGCGAAGGTGAACAGCGATATATAGCAGAAAAAACGTTGGTAGCCGGGGTCATCATGCATATAGCCAATCGTGTAGATGTGCACCATTAGCGATACAAAAGTCACAACCACCATCATCATGGCGCTTAGCCTGTCTATCAGAAACCCGATTTCAAAGTGCATGCCTCCGCTGATTGCCCAGGTATACAGCGTGAAATTTCCACCTCCGCCCTGACCGACATCCAGATATACCACGACCGATAAAACGAGCGCCATGGCAACCGCCCCGATGGTTACCGTATGGGCACCGCGCCGGCCAATCTGGCGACCGAACAAGCCGGCAATGATGGCTGCGATCAGGCAAATGAGCGGGATAGCCGGATAAATCATGATCAACCTTTGAGCATGTCAATGTCATCAACATTGATGGTGCGTCTGGCACGAAACAGCACGATCAGGATCGCCAGCCCGATGGCCGACTCGGCGGCAGCAACAGTCAGGATAAAGAATACGAAGACTTGTCCAGCAACATCACCGAGATGATGAGAAAAAGCGATAAAGTTGATATTGACTGCGAGCAGGAGCAGTTCAATGGACATCAGCAGAATTACCAGATTCTTGCGATTCAGGAAGATTCCGACCACGCTGATCGAGAACAATACTGCACCGAGAATCAGGGCATGTGATAATGGAATCATTTCGAAGAATCCGCCGTCTGAGGTTTTTCGCTGTCCATCCTGATAATCTTCAGACGGTCTTCGCGCTTGACCGTGACCTGATGGCCCGGGTCGGTATACTTGTGATCAGTACGCTTGCGCATGGTCAGGATGATTGCGGCAATAATCGCTGTCAGCAGAATCAGTGCGGCAATTTCCAGCGCATAGACATAATCCGTATACAGCACCGATGCGATTATTTGGGTATTGCTGGTATCCGGGCCAAGTGCCGAGACTGCCTGCGAAAGTTCGGTATTGAACCCGATATGCAGCGCCAGTGCGATTTCCATTGCCATCAGTACGGCTACCAGTCCGCCGACTGGCAGATAACGGGTAAACCCGGCTCTCAGGCGAGCCAGATCAATATCCAGCATCATTACTACAAACAGAAACAGTACCATGACCGCTCCGACATACACCAGCACTAGAACAATCGCCAGAAATTCCGCATGCAGAATCATCCAGATACAGGCAGCACTGAAGAACGACAGTACCAGATACAACGCGGATTTGACCGGATTGCGGGCAGTCACCACCATGGTGGCGGCAAATACCAGAATGGTGCTAAAGAGGTAAAAGGCGAACTGCAGAAAAGTCATGCAAATCAACGATAGGGAGCATCCTGTTTACGGGCAGCGGCAATATCCGCTTCATACTTGTCACCGAGTTCCAGAAGACGCTTTTTGTCAATCAGTCGTTCCTCATTCTCTTCCATGTGAAATTCGTGGATGTCGGTGAGCACTATCGAATCAACCGGACAGGCCTCTTCACAAAATCCGCAGTAAATGCACTTGAACAAATCGATATCGTAACGGGTGGTTCGGCGGGTGCCGTCTTCGCGTTCCTCGGAGTCAATGGTAATGGCGAGTGCCGGACATACCGCCTCGCACAACTTGCAGGCAATACATCGTTCTTCGCCGTTCGGATAGCGACGCAAGGCATGCAGTCCCCTGAAGCGCGGAGATTTTGGAGTTTTCTCCTCGGGGTACATGATGGTGGTCTTCTTATTGAAAAACTGCCGCCCGGTTACCCCCATGCCCTTTCGGAGCTCCTGGAGGCTGAACGTCTTGTAGAGTTGTTGTAGCTTGGAAGTCATGATGCTGCTAGGAAAAAATGAATCCGATAGGCGTGTAGAATTTGCCGAGTCCAATCACCACGATCCAGACCAGCGTGACCGGGATCAGGACTTTCCAGCCCAGTCGCATGATTTGATCGTACCGATAACGCGGAAATGTGGCTCGTAGCCATAGAAACAGAAAACATACGATGAAGGTTTTCATGCCAAACCAGAACAGGCCAGGCAACAGGGTAAGCGGAGCGATCTCGACCGGTGGCAGCCAGCCTCCGAAAAACATGAGTACCATCAGCGCCCCGATCAGGATGATATTGGCATATTCAGCAAGAAAAAATACCGCAAAACCCATGCCCGAGTATTCGACGTGAAATCCCGCAACAATTTCCGACTCACCTTCAGCAACGTCAAATGGGGAGCGGTTGGTCTCGGCCACACCCGAAATGAAATACACCAGCATCAGGGGTAGCAGGGGAAGCCAGTACCATTCCCAGAATCCTCCGGACTGACGGGTAACAATCTGGTGCAGGTTGAGACTGCCAGCGACCATCAGGACACCGACCAGCGCAAAGCCCATGGCAATTTCATAGGCGACGATCTGGGCTGCCGAGCGCATCGATCCCAAAAAGGCGTATTTGGAGTTGGAAGCCCAGCCAGCGAGAATGACCCCATAAACGCCCATTGAGGTTAATGCGAGTATATACAGAAGCCCCGCATCGATATTGGCAAGAACCAGTGTATCACTGAACGGTATCACCGCCCATGCGGCTAATGCCGGAGCCAGTGAGAGCACCGGCGCAAACAGAAACAGATATCGATTGGAGCGGGCTGGAATCACCAGCTCCTTGAACATCAGCTTCACGGCATCGGCAATCGGCTGTAGCCAGCCCTTGGGCCCAACCCGGTTGGGGCCGACCCGAGTCTGAAAGTAGCCGATGACCTTGCGCTCGGCAAATGTGAAATAGGCTACGCAAATCATCAGTGGGGCAATAATCGCCAGGATTTTGACCACAATCCACGATATTGTCTGTACGGATTCGGGCAGCCATCCAGTAAAAAGCAGGAATGTATCGTAAATCATGGAATCCCTACCCCGCCTTGACGATGCACAAAGTGCCCGGGGCGCGGGCATTCATCGTTTCCACATATCCACCGGGAATGAGCACACAGTGCCTAGGCACCCGGGGCTCTTCGATGATCTGAAGGTGCGCTGAAACGCTACCATTGCCAATCTCGACCCAGTCACCGTCCTTTAACGAGTGATCTTTGAGCGTCTCGGGGTGCAGGCTTGCCAGAGGTCCCGGATTATCCGCTGCAGACTGCAATGCCGATGCATTGCGGACAAGTGGGTCGCCCCGATACATAGGCATGTAGGTGATTGGCTCAAGTCCGACTTGTGTTGATGAGACCGGTGAATCCAGGCGGAATTCGCTCGGGCGGCAGTTGGGCATTCTGTCCGCAGAATCCATGGCTGCAAGAGCCTCCTGGGTAACATCGTTCAGGGTGACTTGATCGAATCCTTCAAGATTCAGGAAATTGCCCAGTACCCGGAGGATTTTCCAGGCTGGCTTGGATTCGCCGACCGGTTTAATGGCAACCTGTGCGGTCTGGATTTTTCCTTCGCAATTGACATGGCTTCCGGCTGTTTCTGCAAACGAGCAAATCGGCAAGGCAACATCAACATGCCGGTTATGGGCCTCTGGCTTGAATGCGGTCAACTGCACCACAAAATCTGCGTTCTCAAGAGCCTTAACTGCTGTATATGCATCCAGACAATCGAGTTCAGGCTGACTGCCCAGCAACACAAAACTGGACATGCCTGAATCAAGCATGGCTTGTTTATTGAGGCCATTCTTGCCGGGCAGACAGTTTGCCAGTGCTCCGCCGGCACCATTGCCTGGCGCAAGGATGGCCAGGCGATTGCCGGTAGTTTTGGCAATCCAGCTGGACAAGGCCTTGAGCAGGCTGGCATCCGGATGCTGTTGTGCGAACGCACCAAGCACAATCAATCCTTCCGGCCCCGCATCCACCAGTTGTTGCGCAACCAATGCAGCATCATAGCCGTCCGATAAGGCCTGGACCTCAGCAGGAGCGGCGTTTCCAGTCAGGCTGGCAATTGCGTTGGCAAGAGCGGCAGTCCGACTCAGCATCGCAGAGCCAGGTACAACCTGACTCACCATGCACTCGAAGTTCAAATCAAAATCAATCGGGTTGATTACCGAGACGGCAGTTCTGCCTTCACGCCATCCCTGCCTGATGCGGAGCGACAGCAGTGGCTGCTCCTTGCGGATGTTGGAACCGATGAGTAATACCGAGCTTCGTGTTCCAAAGTCCCTGATGGGCAATTCACTTGCCGGAAAGAGGGGGGCAATATCATCATCGCGGAAATCATTTTGCTGTAGTCGGTAGTCAACACTCTCGCTACCCAGAGCCCGGATCAATTTCTGGAACAGGTGAAATTCCTCGAGACTTGATGTGGCCTGGGCGAGTCCACCGATTCGATCTGCCTTGCCCTGATCAATGATTGACTTCAAGCCAGCCGCGGCATGCGTCAGGGCAGTTTCCCAATCGACCTCCTGCCAGGTTCCATCTTGCCGGATCATTGGTCTGGTCAAACGATTTTCACTGTGGATGGCCTGATAACTGAAGCGATCCCGATCAGCGAGCCAGCATTCATTGATATCGGGATTTTCCTTCGGTACGACCCGCTCGACACGATTGCGCAGGGTCTGAATCAGCATGTTCGATCCCAGACAGTCATGTGGACTGATGCTCTGATGGTCGGTCAGTTCCCATGAGCGGGCAGCAAACCGGAACGGTTTGGAGGTCAGGGCGCCAACTGGGCAAAGATCAATCATGTTGCCCGATACTTCCGAATCAATAGTGTTGTCCAGAAAGGTACTGATTCGTACGTGCTCGCCTCTTCCCGGCGCCCCCATCTCCATCACGCCGGCGACTTCCTCGCCATAGCGTACACAGCGGGTGCAATGAATGCAGCGCGTCATTTCGGTCGAGATCAGCGGTCCGATATCATCGCTGGGGACCGAACGCTTGCGTTCCATGAACCGAGAATTGTCCTTGCCATATCCAAGTGCCTGATCCTGTAGAGGGCATTCACCACCCTGATCACAGACCGGACAATCCAGTGGGTGATTGATCAGTAAAAATTCCATGGTGCCTTTTTGGGCTTCAATCGCGATTTCCGAGCGGGTATGCACCTTCATGCCAGCAGTTACCGGAGTGGCACAGGCCGGCAGGGGTTTGGGCGCACGTTCGACCTCGATCAGGCACATGCGGCAATTGGCTGCTACCGACAGTTTTTCGTGATAACAGAATCGGGGAATATAGATGCTGTTTCGATCGGTGACTTCAATCAGCATCTCACCCGCTTCTGCGGGATAGGTTCTGCCATCGATTTCTATTTCAACACTACTCACGCTGCATCCGACTGGGCTGGCCTGATTCTGGCTTCAAATTCATGACGAAAATGCTTGAGAAAACTCTGTACTGGCCAAGCTGCCGCATCACCCAGGGCACAGATGGTGCGTCCTTCGATGCGGTTTGCGACGTCAAGCAGAGTATCGAGGTCCTCGCTTGTACCCTGTCCCCGATTGATACGTTGGATGATTCGGTACAGCCAGCCGGTACCTTCCCGGCACGGGGTGCATTGTCCGCATGACTCCTCATAATAGAATTTCGAGATTCGCTCGAGAACATTTACCATGTCGGTGGTCTCATCCATGATGATCACGGAGCCGGCGCCGAGCGCGGAACCGTTTTCCTGCAGGGATGCATAGTCCATGTTTGAGGAGAGAATCGCTTCGGCGGGCATGACGGGAACCGATGATCCCCCGGGAATCACGGCCTTGAGTTCACGGTTTTTCCACACCCCTCCGGCCATTTCCAGCAACTCCCTGAACGGCGTACCCATCTTGATTTCATAGTTGCCGGGTTTATTGACATGTCCGGTTACCGAGAAGACCTTTACGCCACCCGAGTTTTCAACTCCAAGCCCCCTGAACCACTGACCATCCATCCACTTGCCATTTCCACGAAGGATGGCGGGTACAGAGGCGAATGATTCCGTGTTGTTGATGGTGGTTGGTTTGCCATAAAGTCCGAAGACTGCAGGAAACGGGGGCTTGAAGCGGGGTTCTCCCTTCTTTCCTTCCAGTGAGTTGAGCAGAGCGGTTTCTTCTCCGCAAATATAGGCACCGGAGCCGAGGTAGTTATGCAGTTCGAAACCAAACCCGGAACCGAGGATGTTCCTGCCAAGAAGCCCGGCCTCGCGAGCCTCCCTGATCGCCTGTTCCATTGCACTGTACGGTTCGTGAAATTCCCCTCGGATGTAGTTATAGCCAACAGAGGCACCCATTACATAGCCTCCCAGGGTCATACCCTCGACAAGGGCATGGGGATTCAGGCGCATGATGTCCCGGTCCTTGCAGGTACCGGGTTCCCCCTCATCCGAGTTGCAGACGACGTATTTCTGGTCGTCGGACTGTCGAGGCATGAAGCTCCACTTGACGCCGACTGGAAAGCCTGCACCCCCGCGCCCCCGGATATTGGAAATCTTGAGAACCTCGATGATTTCAGCAGGGTCAATCTCGCCGCTCAATACCTTCTCCAGTGCCTGATAGCCACCGTTGCTGCGATAGGCTTCCAGAGTCCACGGCTGTTCCTGATCCAGAGCGGGGAGACACACACCGCTTGAATATTTCAGAGAGCTGAATCGATCAGCGATCAGTTCTCGATTTTTTTGGACACTCATTCCAACCCTTCCAGAATCAAGTCAATCTTCCCTTCATCCAGATTCTCATAGTAATCATGGCCGATGGCCATCATCGGAGCCCCTGCACAAGCAGCCAGACACTCCACTTCACGCAGGGTGAACTTGCCGTCTTCGGTAGTCTGTCCAAAGTCGATCCCCAGTCGCCGCTTGAGGTGGTCGACTACTTGATCACACCCTCTCAACATGCAGGAGATATTGGTACAGACTTCTATTTTATGTCGGCCAACTGGCGCAAGATCATACATGGAATAAAATGTTGCGACCTCATAGGCGCGTACTACGGGTACCCCGATAACCCCAGCCACCTCTTCGATCAATTCGGGGCTTAGCCAACCGTGTTCGTCCTGTGCAATACGAAGTGCCGCCATGAGTGCCGACTGTCTGCGGTCGGACGGGTATTTGGCGAGTTCGTCCTGTATTTCATCAAGGGCGGTTTTCGATAACCGGGATTGGGCCTGTTTGCTCACTATCGGTCAATCTCCCCAAATACAATGTCCTGTGTTCCAATGATTGCGACCATGTCTGCCAGCATGTGTCCCTGACACATTTCATGCAGTGAAGCAAGATGGGCAAATCCTGGAGCGCGAATTTTACACCGGTAGGGTTTGTTGGCCCCGTCAGAAATCAGGTAAATCCCAAACTCGCCCTTGGGATGTTCAATGGCTGCATATGCTTCACCTTCAGGAACAAAATAACCTTCGGTAAAAAGCTTGAAGTGATGGATCAGGGATTCCATGTCGCCCTTCATGCTCTCGCGGCTAGGCGGAATCAGTTTGTAGTCATCAATGATGACAGGGCCTGGATTGTCGCGCAACCACTTGATGCACTGCCTGATGATGCGGTTTGACTGGCGCATTTCTTCAACCCGGCACAGATAGCGGTCATAGCAATCACCATTGGAGCCAATCGGGATATCGAAATCCATTTGGTCATAGACTTCGTAGGGTTGTTTTTTCCGCAAATCCCATTCGATACCCGACCCCCTCAGCATGGGGCCGGTAAACCCGAGTGCGATAGCACGCTCCGGAGCAATCACCCCGATGTCAACCGTACGCTGTTTCCAGATGCGGTTATCACTGAGCAGGGTTTCATATTCATCGACATAGGCGGGGAAGCGTTCGGTGAATGCTTCCATGAAATCGAGCAGGGAGCCGGACCGATCCTGATTTCGCTGTTCGGTTTCCCTTTCGGAGTGGCGCCTGGTTGGCGTGTATCGAGGCATCTGGTCCGGTAGGTCACGGTATACGCCACCCGGGCGATAGTAGGTTGCATGCATCCTCGCCCCTGAGACCGCTTCATAGCAGTCCATTAGATCTTCGCGCTCCCTGAAGCAGTACAGGAATACCGTCATTGCTCCGACATCCAGAGCGTGAGCTCCCAGCCACAGGCAATGATTGAGAATCCGCGTAATTTCATCAAACAGCACACGAATGTATTGGGCTCGAAGGGGCGGCGTGATTCCAAGCATCTTTTCGATGGCCAGTACATAGGCATGTTCATTGCACATCATGGATACATAATCCAGGCGATCCATATAGCCGATGCTCTGGTTAAACGGTTTGGATTCGGCCAGTTTTTCGGTTGCCCGATGCAGGAGACCGATGTGTGGGTCACAACGCCCGATGACTTCACCATCCATTTCCAGAATGACCCTGAGAACTCCGTGGGCAGCTGGGTGCTGTGGGCCAAAGTTCATGGTGTAATTGCGGATTTCTGCCATCAGTCTGTTGCTGTCTGGCGACGGCCGGTCTGGGTATCTTCACGAATGGTGCGTGGTACCAGAATCCGGTCCTCCACGGTAACGGGCCGATAGGCCACGCGCCCCTTGTCTTCGTCATAAGCCATCTCGACATGCCCTGATAACGGAAAGTCCTTTCTGAAGGGGTGTCCGATGAATCCGTAGTCAGTAAGAATCCGGCGCAAGTCCGGATGCCCCTTGAACACGATTCCGTACAGGTCAAACGCTTCACGTTCAAACCAGTCGGCGACTGGCCAGATTTCGATTACCGAGTCAATCACGGGTTGTTCCTGGTCCAGCAGGGCACGCACACGAATGCGCAGGTTGTGGCTCAGGGACAGAAGATGATAGACCACGCCAAAGCGCGGCTTGTCAGGGGATTTACTATTCTCCATTCCATAGGTTGAGTAGTCTACGCCGCACACGTCAGTCAACTGCCTGAAATCGCAGGATGGATCATCACGCAGTTTGGCACACACGGACTTGATCTCGGCACTGTCGACTTCCAGGGTCAATTCATTCAGGTCAAGTCGTCTTGAGTGCAGGGCAGAACCCAGCAATTCATTGACACTTTCGTCCAGTGATGCGAGTGTTGTCATGGGCTGGGCGTGCGAATGGAGTGAGTTCAGGAAACGGCATCCGGAGCCTGGACTGCCGGTCTTGCAATCGTGGACGTTCGCTTGATTTTCTTCTGTAGCTGCAGGATTCCGTAAATCAGGGCTTCAGCAGTGGGTGGGCAGCCTGGAACATAGATATCCACGGGTACGATCCGGTCGCATCCGCGCACCACGGAGTAGGAATAGTGATAGTAGCCACCGCCGTTGGCACAGGAGCCCATGGAAATTACCCATCTAGGCTCTGGCATCTGGTCATAGACTTTGCGCAGTGCCGGGGCCATCTTGTTGGTGAGTGTGCCAGCGACAATCATGACATCGGATTGTCTCGGGCTTGGTCTGAACATCACTCCGAAGCGATCGAGATCATAGCGAGCTGCGCCAGCCTGCATCATCTCGACGGCACAGCAGGCAAGTCCAAAGGACATTGGCCACATGGATCCGGTGCGGGCCCAGTTGATCAATTCATCAAGTCGGGCTGTTGCAAAGCCCTCACGCAGAACACCTTCTATTGGCATTTTTCTAATCCCATTCCAGAGCGCCTTTTTTCCATTCGTAGATAAACCCGATCACGAGAACGCCAAGAAAAATCATCATCGCCCAGAACCCGAATGTGCCGAGTGAATCCAGAGCAACTGCCCATGGAAACAGAAAGGCAATTTCAAGATCAAAAATAATGAACAGAATCGCGACCAGGTAGTAGCGAACATCAAATTTCATGCGTGAATCCTCGAATGCCTCGAAGCCACATTCGTAGGGTGACAGCTTTTCATCGTCTGGCTGGTGGGGACCCAGGGCCAATCCGGCACCCATTGCCACCAGTCCGATGCCAAGTCCGATAACCATGAACATCAGGATCGGAAGATACTCAGTTAACATGCGAGACCTGATCGACAGTTTACAGATTCAATACCAAGGCACCCGGCAATTTCGCTTCAAAATAATGGTTATCCTGGAAGGGAAGTTGAATCCTGGCACTTAGATGCGTGAATTGTAAAGGATTCAATTGATTTCTACCATTCGATTATTCCTTAATCCACAAATAGAAAACATGAAAATGCATCCAGAATCCTTCATGTAGTGGTTCCCCCGATGGATGATTTCAAGCTTGGCGTTGAATCTTGCGACAACATAAGGCTTTACACCTAATGCAGAATGTTTGATTTATGTCGGGTCAGGGCCATTTCAGGATTGGGAAACATTTGGAAATTATACTTGATACCGGACGGTCCTGAATCGGGGTAATTGGTTCAGCAAGCGAAAAATCCCTATTCTTCAATAATCTGACGAAGGCGTAAAGTCTGGTGAGTCTGCCCTCATGCGGTCAGTAAGCCCAAATAACTCGCCCTATCTATATCTTGGATCGAACACCTGCAAACCCATCTGTTCTAACGAGCAAATAACACTCGGCATTTCGGTAAACCTGACGCAATGCCATCGCTTCAAGATCAGCCTGCTTGTATCGCTCCCTCAATGAGGTTTTCATAGAAAGGGATACAGGCTTATTTTCGTTGCAGCAAATCAAATCGAAATCAATATTGGAGATGAATGGTAATTTTGCTTGAAAGTAAATTGGACTAATGCCGTTCTGAAGCAGAACATCGCAAATTAGGGTAGCGGCTCAATTTGAAAATATTGCAGAAAATCGGATATGCAAATGTTATACTGGAAATAAAAACAATATTAACTAACTTCGTAGTATTATGAAATGAAGCGTCCAAGAGACACTAACCGGCTTGCAAAGGCGGTGGCTGACATAGCCACTGGTCAAGCAGAGGACACAAAACCCGGGACTACACCGAAAAGGGCTAACGGAGGTCATGCCAGGGCAAGATCCATGTCTTCTGAACGCCGTCGGGAAATTGCTAAGGTTGCCGCTACCGCCCGCTGGGTGGGTTGAAAATGGATAGTACCCCCCCCCCCCCCCCACACACAGGCTACTACACACAATAATAATTTAACCGGCGTATCCAACAGGACGATATTTGCAAAGGATTGTCTGGAAGTTCTCACAGACAAGGACATATTGCCCGATGAGAGCATTGATCTCATCTACCTTGATCCCCCTTTCAATTCAAAGAGCGATTACAACCTTCCCTTCAAGGGCCAGTACAAGAAAGACGCAAAGCCGGTAATGGCTTTCAAGGATACCTGGTCGTGGGCAGAGCAAGAGGAAGAAAATCTTGCCCATCTGAGAAAAGGCAGTATGGAAGACCAACTGCTTGCTGACATAGTAGGATTGTCAAAGCGCGTTTTCAAGGAAAAACCAAATACCAAAATAAGTACCTCGGCTTATCTTCTGAATATGGCTATTCGTCTCAAACCGATGAAACGCGTGCTCAAGAAAACTGGAAGTATATTTCTACATTGCGATCCGACTGCAAGCCATTATTTGAAAATGATCATGGACGCTATATTCGGAACAAAAAATTTCAGGAATGAGATTGTTTGGTGTTACACATCCCCATCCAACGTTGTCAGGAATTTTCCAGAAAAACATGACATTGTATTGCGATACTCGAAAGGAGATACATGGACATTTAACCTGGATGATGTACGGGTGCGTCACAAACGTCAATATGTTTCTGGTGGTGTTGGTATGGCGGCTGGAAACAGAACGTTTGAAGAAGTCCAGGAAGCCGAGAAATTGCAAATTGAGCGAGGAAAGGTGTGTGAAGATTGGTGGTCTGATATAGGGTCTGGTTCCCATATGTCAAAAAGGGAACGGCTTGGCTACCCAACCCAAAAGCCAGTGGCCTTGTTGGAAAGAATCATCAAGTCGTCCAGCAATGAGGGCGATGTCGTGCTTGACCCTTTCTGTGGATGTGGAACAACTGTTCATGCGGCAGAGTTGTTAAATCGGCAATGGATTGGAATAGACATATCCCAGTTTTCTGCTGGCCTGGTCAGAAATCGAATCATTGACAATTTCAAACAACTTGATCGTACAGGTATTTCGGTAATCGGTTGCCCCTTGTCCGTAGTTGATGCGGAAGAACTGGCAAAAACGGACCGTTTCGAGTTTGAAAAATGGGCTTGTGGAGAAGTCGGTGCGCGTGGTCTGTTCCACAATCCTGGTGAACGTGGTGCGGATGGTGGAGTCGATGGAGTAATTCCATTTTGGACAAGCCCACAAGCACTGGGTCACAATAAGGACGATATTGAAAAGGCTTTTGCGGTTGTTCAGGTAAAAAGTGGAAGGGTCACGGTTGATTCAGTAAAGGCACTGTCAGCAACTGTCAGGGAGTCAGGCGGCAAATGTGGTGTCATGATTTGTTTCGAGAAATACATGAACACTGTGGAAAACAACAGGGAAAAGAAGTTTGTCGAGGACTGGGAGGTCGGCAAATATAACTTCATTCAAGGATTGAGCGTTGAAGACCTGATCAAGGGAAAAATGCCG
>JAJEAV010000090.1 GCA_022822625.1 Gammaproteobacteria bacterium
TGGGTGAAGGTCAGCGTCGCAGTGTTGGCGAACGAACCGCCGCCGGTCCTGACCTGCGCGGCCGACGTGTCGCCCGAGGTCGCCGTGACCGTCACGTTCGCGCCCGGGTCGGTATCGAGAACAAGGGTGTAGGTCTTTTCAACAGCACTTGAGGCGCCCAGCTCGGTCAGGGCGAGAGAGGTCGGGGAAACCATCACGCCGGCGTCATCGTCAAACCACGCGATCGAACCGATGTGATTCGGTTCCGCAGCCACACGGTAGCCCGGACCCGCGAGCACCTCCACCGTCACCTCGCCGTCCGGCTCGTCCACCGTGTCTTCAAAGACATCCACGGTGTGCCTGACGCTACCCGTGGTCGGCACCGTTACCGTCACCTCGCCCACGCCACCCGGCGTGGGAGACGCCGCCGCACCGGTCGCGGTCACCCGCAGTCTTACAGTGAGGGGTGCGGCGGGCGCCGGCGTCGCCGTGACAGTAAAAAATAGGCCGCGGTCGCCCTCTTCGAAAAAAAAGCCCAAAGGCATCACCGAGACCACCGGCCTGGGGGCGGTGACCGTCACCGCCACCCCGGAAACCGTCGTCGAGGTCGGATAGTTCGTCGTGTCCGCGGAGGACTGGACCACATGGCTGACGTTGGTCGAACCAGCGTCCTTGCCGGTGACGGTAAACGTCTTCGGCGTGTTCCAGTCCGAGATGCCGAAGGTCAGGGTGGCGGGAGCGACCGTGGCCTTTGGCGTGTCGTCCGACGTCGCCGAAATCACCACGTTCCCCGCGGGCCGGCTCTTCAGCACCACCGTGTACTCCGCGGTTTGGTCATCGGCCGCCACCGACAGGGCCGACTCCGACACCACGACCCCGTGGCCGGCGTCCGTCGTAGTCACCGTCACCGGGTCGATGGCGATCCCGTGGTACGGCGCCGTACTGCCCACCGCGGTGGCCGCATGGGTGATGCTGAAGGACTCGTTCGCACCGTCGCCATCGTTCAGCGCCCGCACCGTCACCGTCTGCGCCACCGCCCAGTTGCCGTTGCCCGTGCCCGACCCAAGGCCGTTGCCGCCCGCCGTGAAGGTCAGGGTATCCTGATTGCCGTCGGCGCCGGCGTCAGTGTCCACCTCTACGGCAGTGCTGTCGCCATTCGTGATCGTAATCGTAACATCCGCGACCGGGTCGGAGTCCAGCACCACCGTGTAGGTTTTTTCAACAGCACTCGAGGCACCGAGTTCGGTCAGGGCGAGAGAGGCGGTGGAGAGCGTCACCGCGGCAGGGCGCGGGCCGCTGACTGTGAAGTCGGCAGACAGGTTGCCGGGACCACCGCCGCTTACTCTACTGATGTTGTTCCTCGTCAGGACATCATTGTTGACGGTGACGGTCACCGGATCGTCCGCGGTGATGGCCGCACCGCTGTACGCCAGGGTGATTTCCGCGGACCGGTGATAACCTTCCGGATTGCCGTGGGCGGCGCCATCCGACTGCGCCAGCAGCCGTCCGCTCGCGATCGTCAGGCCGGAGGGTGCCCCCGACAGCGTGATGTTCGCAAGGCCAGCCGCGCTGAACCGGACCGCGGAATTGGGGATCCTGTTTCCGCCCTCGGTCAGGTCGCGGCTGTCAATATAGGACTTCAGTCTGGCCTGCCTCGCGGCAGTGGTAGGCGTACGTGGATCATCCCCGCCTCCTTGACCCCCTGCCGCAAAGAAAGACGCGTTCTTCGGAATCAGCGTGATCGTGGCACCGTGCAGGGAGTGGTACTCGACCTGCGTCGGATCCAGCGTCAGGCTTGCAGTCTGCGCCTGCACACTGGCGGCGAAGCCAAGCAACAGCAGGCCCGGAAGAAGTGCGGCTGACCGGAGAAGACCGCCTGCGGCGGAGTGGGCGGAAGAATCAGGCGATGAGGATGCCGGAGGTGTCGGGCGGAGAAGCCGCCATGTGGCCCCGATCAAGGCCGAGGTCCCGACACGGGTTCGGCATCTGTTGCCCCCCCCCCCCCAGTTCTTTCAGGTCAAGCAATGGCAGGTACATGGTTGTCCCAGGAGAAATATCCCGAATCAGCGAAAACAGCCTGAATTGTATGCAAACGAACTCCCGGATGCAATACCCGATCAGCACCCCGATTCCTGTTTCAGGATTAGGATTCCGATCGAATTTGAAAAAACATGATCAAGTTATTACAATAGTCCGCATCTGCCCAATTCCATGTAGTTATTCAAATGGCGATCCGGAAAATCCTGATATATCCTGACCCGAGGTTAAGAATGCCTTGCGATCCGATCATTGAGTTCGACAGGACTCTCCAGTCCCTGGTCAAGGACATGGCAGACACCATGTATGACGCCCCTGGCATTGGTCTGGCCGCAATCCAGATCAATGTTCACAAACGCGTTATAGTAATGGATGTATCAGGATCAGGAAATCAGCTCCAAGTATTCGTAAATCCGGAAATCATTGATCTGAATCAAGGGACACGGGAAGTAGAAGAAGGCTGTCTTTCAGTGCCCGGATTCTTTGTGCCAGTGAAACGCCCCGAAAAAGTACTCATCAAGGCACAGGACATACAGGGCAATCACTTCGAGCTGGAAGCAGATGAAATGACGGCTGTCTGTATTCAACACGAAGTTGATCATCTGGATGGCAAAGTGTTCGTTGATTATCTGTCAAGAATGAAGCGCGAGAGAATCCGTAACAAGCTCATCAAGGCACAGGCAGAACCTGTGGCTTGCGTAGCCTGACCCGCCCAATCACCAATCCCTGCCTCTCATGCGTGTCGTCTTCGCCGGTACGCCGGATTTTGCAGTACCCTCGCTCGAGGCTCTTCTCGATTCACCGTTGGCAGATCCGGTTGCGGTCTATTGCCAGCCGGACCGCCCATCCGGACGTGGGCGAACAATTCGCCCGGGCCCGGTAAAGTCGAAAGCCATGAAAGCAGATGTCCCTGTTTATCAGCCTGAGAAAATTAATACCTCCGAGACAATCGCACAACTCAAGACCCTCAGGCCGGATATTATGATTGTGGTGGCCTATGGTGCCCTGTTGAAAAAACAGCATCTGGAAATTCCTCGACTGGGCTGCTTCAACCTCCATGCCTCGCTGTTGCCAAGGTGGCGCGGGGCGGCCCCGATACAAAGGGCCATTGAAGCCGGCGACAGCATTTCAGGAGTGAGTCTGATGCGTATCGTTGAAGAACTTGATGCCGGCCCGGTTCTCGATCAATCTGAAATCAATCTCGACAAACATGAGACTGGGGGCTGGCTTCATGAACGGCTTTCCAAAATAGCCGCTGACCTGCTCATTCAGAACCTCCCTGCCCTGGCATCCGGGAGACTCGAGGAGCAGACGCAGGATATCTCTCGGGTTACCTACGCAAAAAAACTGGGAAAGGAAGAATCATGGGTGAACTGGACAGACAGCGCCGAACAGATCGAAAGGCGGGTTCGTGCCTTTGACCCCTGGCCAGGCTACATGTTTTCGATTGAAGGGACAACCCTGAAGCTCCTTAAGGCATCAACCACTTCCCATCAGCAATCCGCTGCTCCGGGGCAAATACTGCAAGTCGAACCAGAAGGAATTGTCGTGCAATCCGGACAGGATGCAGTCCGTATTGAAAAAGTACAAAAATCGGGGGGCAAGGCCATGCAGGTTGCCGATTATCTGAATGGGCATTCGGTACGTACCGGCATCATCCTTGACACAAGGAGAAGGGATAGTGTCTTCCCCCTGTCGGCGATCGGCAAATCATCATGAAGGTACCTTTCCGGCAAGACTGAAATGCAGACTTCTCCCAGCCACCTTTCGTGCAACGCCCCGGCGCACGGCGGACAGCTTCCTTCTGGTCATCCAGATTAGGGTAGGGTATCCTCATAACCCCTGCTGTTTCGATCTGGCGGGGAATTCTTCATGGTCAACAGCTCATGGCAAGCATGATAAAACCCTACAAGAGAAGTACTACAGACTCTGACAAGGGCGCTTTTCACTCCATGGCGGAAGTTGCCGAGGTGGTTCAGCGGGTCGTTGAACATGGAGAATCACTGGACCGACTGCTTGTCCAGCCCGGTCTGTCAGGCCAGAGAAGCCAACCCGCCTTCCGGGAAACAGCCTATGGAACCTGTCGTCATTTTCCCCATATCGACTGGCATCTTGGAATGTTGCTTGGCCGACCGCTCCGGCAGAAGGATCGTATTCTGCATTTTTTACTGGCGGTCGGAATATACCAGATTGAGCACATGCATATCCCGGATTACGCAGTCCTGAATGAATCGGTCGAGGCTACTTCCAGCCTGGGTCGCAACTGGGCACGAAAACTCGTTAACGGTGTGCTTCGAAGCTATCTTCGTGACCGCAATCATCACGATTTATCGGAAATGCCCGAACATCAGGCCCATGCCTTTCCGGAACTCTTGTTTGATCGCATCAAGTCAGACTGGCCGGAACACCATCTAGAAATTGTGAAAGCATCGAATACCCGCCCTCCCCTGACCTTGCGCGTCAATCTGGAGAAGACCTCCCGCAACAAGGCGATACAAACCCTACGGGAAAATGCCATGGCATGTGTGGCCACCAGGGATAGCCCGGCTGGTCTCACTTTATCTTCGCCTGTACCGGTCAAGAAGATTCCCGGATTCAGCCAGGGCGAGGTTTCCGTTCAGGACGAATCGGCACAGCTGGCCTCTTTGGAAATGGAATGTGGCGAGAACCTGAATGTACTGGATGCCTGCGCAGCCCCGGGCGGAAAAACAACACACCTGATTGAGCTGTTTCGAGAGAATTGTACTATTACCGCAGTCGATCTGGATTCCCGATGTATGCTGATCGATCAGAACCTCGCAAGACTCGGACTTCAGGCAAACATCGTGGCTGGCGACTTGTTAAAGCCCGAGACATGGTGGGATGGTAATCCTTACGACCGCATACTGCTTGATGTTCCCTGCTCTGGAAGTGGCATCATTCGACGCCACCCGGATATCAAGTACCGCCGCAAGCCAGAGGATCTGGATAAATTCCACATGCTCCAGACAAGCATGCTGGTGGCCGTTTGGGAGTTGCTCCGCCCAGGCGGGTTCGTGTTGTATGTGACCTGCTCCATCTTTCACCGGGAAAATGACGACGTGATTGCCAGTTTTGTCAGTCGGGGCGGTGATCGTGAAGTGCAATCTATCAGCAAAATCCCAGGGATTGCAACGCGTTTTGGGATGCAGCGATTACCCGGTTTTGGGGAGGGTGATGGATTTTATTATTGTAAAATCCGAAAACCGCTTAGAACAGCAGGCGAATGAAGAAAATAATCATATTGGGTTCTGGTCAGGTCGGCACTTCGGTCGCTGAAATTCTTTCCAAGGAAGATAACGACATCACACTCGTTGACCGCCAGGCATCCATCTTGAGCGACCTCCGGAACCGTATCGATATCCAGACCGTGCAGGGCGATGCGGCCTCACCCGAAATCCTCAGTCAAGCCGGGGCCGAGGATGCCGACCTGGTGCTGGCGGTAACCGACTCTGACGAAGTCAACATCCTGGCTTGCCGGGTCTCTACACAGATCTTCCATACACCAACCAGGATCGCTCGAATTCGCTCAGCCAGTTATCTGGAACACCCGCAACTGTTTGAGCAGGATATCGACCACATAATCAGTCCAGAAAATATTTTGACGAACCAGATCATGAAATTGATCGAATATCCAGGTGCCTTGCAGGTGCTTGATTTTGCCCATGGAAAAATTCGTCTGGTGGGAATTCGTGCTTACTATGGTGGGGCACTGGTTGGGCATGCCATCAAGGAGCTGAAACATCATTTGCCAAAAGTAACTTCAAGGATTGCTGCAATCTATCGTGAAAACCGGGCAATCATCCCAACCGGAAAGACCGTTATCGAAGCCAATGACGAGGTATTCTTCATTGCCACCCGAAATGATATCTCGTTGATGATGCAGGAGCTGAAAAGTGCCGAAACCATCAGCCGGGACGTATTTATCGCAGGGGCCGGCAATATTGGCTTTACGCTGGCAAGGAAACTGGAAGAAGGCGGCTATCAGGTGAAACTTGTTGAAAAGGACGAGGTGAGAGCAAGGCGGGCTTCAGAACGACTCAAGAAAACCATCGTGCTGCATGGAGATGCTGCCGATGAGGCATTGCTGCACCAGGAAAGCATTGATGCAACCCAGATGTTCTGTGCCCTGACCAACGAAGACGAAGCCAATATTCTGGCTGCCATGTTGGCCAAACGCCTCGGGGCAACCCGGGTCATGTCCCTGATCAACAAGACCATGTATATCGAGCTGGTCGAAAGCATGCTGGACATTGCCATATCACCAAGGCTATCAACCGTCAGCGAACTGTTATCACATGTACGTAGGGGTGACGTAGTGGCCGCACATACACTGAGACGCGGGGCAGCTGAGGCAATCGAAGCCATCATCCACGGAGACAGCAAAACATCGAAACTTGTGGGACGCACGGTAAAACAACTGAAATTGCCCCAAGGCGCTGCATTGGGAGCCCTTATGCGTAATGAGCAATTGATCGAGATTGAAGACGATGTGACCATTGAAGATGGAGATCATGTAATTATTTTCATGGTTGACAAGGCACGTATTCATGATGTCGAGCGGTTGTTTGAAGTCTCGGCCACATTTTTTTGACTTACTGTACGACACTACTATGACACCGCATGGCGTCTTCAGGATTCTGGGCATCCTGCTTGCCTACTTTGCATTGTCTCTTCTGATTCCTGTAGTGGTGTCCCTGCTTTATCAGGACAATCATCACCAGGTCTTCATCATCGCGTTTGCAATCACCCTGGTCAGTGCATTGGTATTGTGGTGGCCATGTAGACGTTACAGGAATGAGCTGAGATTCAGGGAAGGATTTCTAATTGCAGTTCTAGTCTGGGTAGTGTTGTCCCTGTTTGCGGCAATTCCGTTTCTGTTGTGCACTGCATTGAATCTCAACTGGGTAGATGCATTGTTTGAAGCGACTTCAGGACTGACCACGACAGGATCAACGATTCTGGTCAATCTGGAGGAGCTCCCGCATTCGATACTGTTTTATCGTCAGCAGTTGCAATGGCTGGGTGGAATGGGATTGGTAGTGCTTGCGGTCGCGATTTTGCCGGCCCTGGGGGTAGGTGGCCTACAGTTGTACCGAGCCGAAACTCCCGGACCGATGAAGGATAGCAAACTGACACCGCGTATTCGTGAGACGGCCAAGGCCATGTGGTATATCTATTTATTGTTGACCCTGGCCTGTGCTATCGCTTACCTTGTGGCCGGAATGTCCCTGTTTGATGCCATCTGCCATGCCTTCTCTACAATTGCCATCGGTGGGTTCTCCACGTATGACAACAGCCTTGGCCATTTTGACAGCCGGGCGATTTACCTGGTCTCCTGTATTTTCATGATTCTGGCAGGACTCAATTTTGCCCTGCATTACATGGCAATTCGTTCGGGACGGTTCTCGATCGGCAAATGGATTCGTGTCTATCTTCAGGATCATGAAGCATGGACCTATCTATCCATTATCGGAATTGCCGGGATACTCACTATTCTTGTATTGCTGACCCACCAGACCTACGACAATACCCTGGATAACTTTATTCATGGATTCGTACAGACCGTATCAATAGTCACCACCACTGGTTTTACCACCCAGGATTTCAGTTTATGGCCAACATTCATTCCGATTTTCCTGATTCTCCTGAGCACTTCCGGAGGTTGTGCAGGGTCCACCGGGGGTGGCATGAAGACCATCCGAATTATCCTGCTGTTCAAGCAGGGTATGCGTGAGATATCAAAGCTGGTACATCCTCATGCAATCATACCGACCAAGATTGGAGATAAGCCGGTTAGCGAGGATATCAACAATGCGGTATGGGGGTTTTTATCCCTGTATATATTTTCCTTCACGGTTTTGTTGCTGGCAATGCTCGCAACCGGTCTTGATCTGGTCACCGCATATTCATCCGTGATTGCCTGTCTGAACAATCTCGGGCCGGGGCTTGGGGATGTCTCAGAAAATTTTTCCAGTGTCAGCGATATCGGGAAAGTCATCTTGACTCTGGCCATGCTGTTGGGACGACTTGAGTTATATACGCTACTGGTTCTTTTTGCTCCAGTATTTTGGAGAGGCTGAAACCTCTTTGAAACAAGGCTCAGGCATCCTGACCTAGCCAATCGTTCACGAGCTGGATATCGTTCTCGTCAAGATCTCCAATGGCCTGTTCCAGTTCAAGCAGGGATAGGATGTAGCTATAGCGGGAATTCAGGTAATCCGTCCTTGACTGCGAGAGATTTCGCTGCGCATCAAGCACATCAATATTCGTAGTCAGGCCTGCTTCGTATCCTTCCTGTTTTGCAGACAATGCACTTTCTCCAGCTGTAATCGCTTCACTCAGGGCTTCGGCCTGGGAAATACTGCTGTTAATGTCGAGATAGGCCAGGGTAGCTTGAGAGCGTGCATTGACCTGAGCCAGGTCAAGTTCCTCCAGGGCACGGTTATAAAGAATTCCGGCCTGATCAGAGCGTGCCGATAGTCCGCCGGTGAACAAGGGTATGTTGACCTGCAAATAGACCGATGCACTGTCCTTGGTATAGTCGTTAATGCCACCTATGGAGGTTGACCGGTTACCACCAATCGACATTGCGGGGAATGTCGCGTCTTTCAGTTTCTGGATTTCATACTCGGCAATCCTGAGATTCAACGATTTCACCTGAACATTCAGATTGTTCGCTTCGGCCTGATCAATCCATCCATCAATCGATTCTGGATCGGGGGGTGAAAGCGACACATCGCTCAACAGTGGGACCAGCGATCTCGGTGTCTGGCCAACCATCTCTCGAAGTAACGAAATGCTGTTCTTGAAGGCGTTGTCTGCCTTTATGGCATTTGCTTCTGCCTGCTTGAGTCGGGCTCTGGCATCGAACAGGTCTGTCTGAGTTCCTATCCCAACCTCAAGTCGTCCCGTGGTCAGATCCAGTTGACGGCGGATGGCAATAATATCGACTCTTGCAACTTCACGACGATCCTGTGCCGCAAGTACATTCAAGTAACGCTCGGCAACTCGAAGAATCAGTTCCTGATGCGATTGCCTTAGCATGATTTTGGAAGCCGACTCCGAGGTTTCAGCCTGACGTAATCGGGTTCGCAACAGGCGATCATAGATCGGTGCTTCGACTCTAAGATCAAGCAGATGATCTTTATAATCCTCCCAATTATCCGCAACAGTGTCATCGGTCATTTCATAACCCAGCCTTCCGGCCAACGAGATATACCCTTTCCGTTCGGATCTGATGATTGTTGGATCAAGTGCTACTGCCTCATGGCGCAACAATTCGGATTGATAGACAGGATCATTCTCGAGTGCCAATCGATACACTTCATTAATATCCCAGGCCGAAGCCCGAACCGGACTTAGACAAACCGCGGCCAAAGTGAACAACCACAGCCCCTGCCGCATTTTTTTCACGATATTGTTCACTATATGCAGCATGTACAATTGACCCTCATTAAAACGTGAAGCCTACCGGCTCTTGAACATGATTAAGGCGTGGTGCTTCGGTTTCAAATAAACTCTTGATGGTTCCGTCTTGATCGCAGATAACTGCCTGCGTGGTCGGGGCATGTCCCTGAATACCGACAATACGACCTGTCCTGTTGACCATCGGCAAAAACAGGGGGGATAGTTCGGGAACGGAACCGGTAATCAGGGATCGATCAAACTGTCCTGCATTATCCGATTCAAGGGAGCAGTAGTCAAAGCAGTCGGTCTCGACGACCTCAACATTATCAATATTGGCCCTTGCCAGATTGGTTCGGGCGGACTCAGCCAGCCATGGGTCTATTTCCAGACTAGTCACCCTTTTGCAGAGCCTTGCCAGAACAGCAGCCGAATAACCGGTTCCGGTGCCTACTTCCAGCACAGCATGCCCGGAATCCAGATCCAGAGCATCAATCATTCTCGCAATAACCTTTGGCTCCAGCATGGTCTGATGTTCACTGATCGGTATGGCCATGTCCGCATAGGCAAATTCGAGACAGGTCTCCGGTACAAACTGATCACGCACAATGCTGTCAAAAGCTTCAAGGATATTTCGATCCAGTACATTCCAGGCTCGGATCTGCTGTCCGATCATGTTGATTTGGGCACTTCGGATGGTCATCTCAGTTATCCGCTCTGGCTGGTGATTTCATGACACGCATAACCAGATGGTTGCGATATGTAGAGTGGTTTGATTATTATGGCTTGATTTTCGCGTTGAAGCGGGTTGCAGTTATGTTTCCAGTATCTCTAATTTTACCGCATTGCACAGAGAAAACGGATGTTCAGTGTTGTCCGATGCTTGATAAGGCAAGCTATCGACAATTGATATAGTGTCGATCAGATCTTCAGTCAAATAGTCCGACCACCGCTTTGCCAAGACACTGCCAGGCTCCCTCGACTCAAGTTTGTGAGGCCCTCCGCCATAGACTCGCCCTTCACCAGGTATTGTCTGGGGGCTTGATTCTGATCCGGATGTTGCCAGTGAGCCTGCGGAAATCATATTTGCACCCTCCAAGACCCGGGTCATTACAGACATTTCTGCTACTAACAACCCCCAAAGGAAAATCCCCGACAGCCTTGAGAAACTGACGGGGATTTTCGGGGTCCAATGCTCCAAAAGCAGTATGATCAGCAGGTCATTTGCTGACTGACAGCTTGCGCGCTTCTTCAACAAACTTGGCATTCATTTCGCCAAGTGCTTCAAGGTCACGAGTGACCTGTTCGCCAACTTCCTTGATCACATTCTGCTGACTCTCGGCATAGGTCTTGAGATCCTCGACGGTTTTGATAGCGAGACCGTCATTCAGATTTCTGAAACCCAGATCAGCGTAAGCCTTCAGACTTTCTGACTGCATGGCAAAAACGGTTTTCATGTTGTTCAGGACCAGACGGTTGAATTCAACAGCCGGAGCCAAAGCCTTGTTGATATTTTCTGTGTTCATGAGATATTACCTTTCACTTGATTGGTTGCTTAATGATTTTGTGCAGCGCATCATAGCAATTTTTTTGTGCAGTGCAACATATTTATACATGATTTATTTTTATTTTTATAATAAATAATATTTATCATTTTGTTCTGCTGCCCAGATTGTCTGCTCAATCGGGCTTGATGGAAGCAAAGTTGAATGCCTGTATATCCGGGTGGGGGTGATTAAAGTCAGGCGAGTTATACATGAGTGTTGCCGAACCTTCTGTCGGCAACTCGATCTGGATTCCGTACACATGACCGAATCCAGGGCTGTCCTGTACGTCATCAAACAGGCCGGACACTGGCGACTTCCAGCAGCATGCCTCTGGATCCTGCAAAAGATTGGTCTGGTTCATGTTATACCGAATTCCGACACCCAGCAATTTGCCGTAGGCTTCCTTGCGCGTCCACCAGTCCAGTATGGCAACCTGCTGTCTTGTCTTCGGCAGGTTGTCAAAATATCGTTTTTCCGGTTTCGAAAGAATACGATTGCTGAGTCTTCCGACCTGCACATCTCTGGGATGAATTTCAAGGTCGATGCCCAATTCCCGGTCACGGGAGAACGCATACAGTACGTATCCCGAAGACATGGAATAGTTAAACTGAAGCCACTGCAAGGGTTTGTCCAGTTCCGGCTTTCCTCGCGGCCCATATTCCAGAGCAATCCGGTCTCTCGGCAATCCGGTGTAGGCTTCAATCAGGATTTTCAGGCCAATTCTTGCTTCCAGATACAACGCTCGTTGCCTGCCGTCAGACAACCGCAAGGCCCGTAATCGTTCACGTTCGCTTAGCCATATGGAATTATCATGACCGAAGTGGCCTGGCGCATTGTCCCCGGGATACGCCAGCCAGAGGTGAACCTTCTCCGAATCAAGATCAGGGTCGTGAAAAGTCGAAGACCAGGACAGCGGTTGTTTCGCCAGCCCCCGAGTCATCCAGTCATCTTTCCCCAAATGCCAAACTGAAACTGTTGATTCGAGTCAGGGCATTCTCTTCGACACTGGCGTTCAGTCCGTTTTTCCTCTTCTCGATAATCAGATACTGCAACCCTTGACGGTCAAACATGTAGGATGCATTGTCAATGCAAAGCTCGGCTACAAACCCTTCTCCCGGAAGGTTGATAATCTCTATCAAGACAACCTCTTTTTCGATGTTGTAGTCTGTAGGCATTGAACAAAATCATCTCGAATGAATACGAATGAATGGTTGGGATGAACTCCGAACCAGCAGGGAAAATTATAAACGATATCGATAATGCAACTACCCGAAACAATCAGCAGAAGGTAAAAAATCAAGCACGATGAGCACTCCGCTCGCCCAGCTACTGACGGTACAGGGAATCACCAGAACAAGAAGTATCCGGCGTTATAACCGGATGAAACTAGCAGGAATGTGCCGGAAGATAATGTGGGGATGAGACTGATACCACTCTCATTCGATCAATGCTGGATCGTAATTACGTGCTTCATCTTTTCCATGGCACGTTTTTCAATCTGGCGAATACGCTCAGCCGATACGCTGTATTCCTCTGCAAGATCATGCAATGTTGGCTTGTCCTCGTTCAACCAGCGACGAACCACGATATCCCTGCTACGCTCGTCAAGGTGCTCCAGGGCCCTGCTTAACTGGTCTTGTGATTCCGTCTCATATTCATTCTCTATCAACAGGGACTCGGGGTTGTAACGCATGTCACCCAAATGCTGGGAAGGTGAAAAAGACGTTTTGTCAGGATCCGGGTCGGCCAGAGCATCAAAGGCCACGTCAGTACCGTTCATTCTTGATTCCATCTCCCGCACAGTCTCGGCATCAACATCAAGACTGGTAGCCATATCCTGAACCTCACTGTCATTCATCCAGCCCAGTTTGGGTCTGGATTTACGCAGATTGAAAAACAGCTTGCGTTGGGCCTTGGTGGTTGCAACCTTGACCAGACGCCAGTTTTTCAGGACATAGTCGTAAATTTCGGCGCGAATCCAGTGCACGGCAAAGGATACCAGACGTACATCCCGATTCGGGTCAAAGCGTTTTACTGCCTTCATGAGGCCGATGCTTCCTTCCTGAATCAAGTCAGCCATCGGCAGACCGTATCCCATGAATCCTCTGGCAACCTTGACTACATGGCGCAAGTGTGAAACCACCAGTTCACGAGCCGCTTCAATATCAGCCTCGTTGCGATATCGAGTGGCAAGCTCATACTCCTGTTCAGCAGTCAATACCGGTGCAGCATGAACCGCACGAAGATATCCAGCAAGATTGTCGCTTGCGACCATGTGGTAAGTTGCCGATACACTTTGTGTCATCTCAATTTCTCATTCATATTTATGGAATGTGCGGATTTTAGCACTCTGTTTCCTGGAGTGCCAGCATTTGGTACAGATACTGTTCAGGTTTCTGTCATGTTGTTTCAGGAACTGGTTGAACCGGCACAAGACTGCGAACGAACTGCCCTTTGGTAACTTGAAGCACATTTCCGGTTTCCGGAAACCACCAGGGAATTTTCGCCCTGTTCCTTCAAAACGGAAAACAGGGTATCAACAGGCTTTCCGGACACCATTCCGATCGGTCGAAGCCGACTGACTTCCGTAACGCAGCAGGTACTACCCTGATTCCATCCCTTGTTGCACAAGCTGGGAATATCGCCATTGCCGTATTCATCTTCCAGGAAACCTGCCGCATAGCGTTGCAGTACCATTTACAGGATATAGCGAGACAGATCCTGATCTTCGGCCAGCTCGGTCAAGTAACGATCCACGTATTCAACGTCAATCTCGACCTTCTGGCCAAAACTGTCCGCAGCTTCGAAAGAAATAACCTCCAGCAAGCGTTCCATGACCGTATGCAGCCTGCGTGCACCAATATTTTCAGTCTGCTCATTGACCTGCCAGGCGATCTCGGCAATCCGCCTTATCGCACTTTCTGCAAACACCAGTTCCACGCCTTCAGTATCCATGAGCGCAGTATACTGTTCGGTCAGGGACACATCCGGCTCGGTCAGGATACGCACAAAATCATCGATAGCCAGGGCGCGGAGTTCAACCCGGATCGGCAGGCGACCCTGCAATTCAGGAATCAAGTCCGATGGCTTGGCCAGCTGAAAGGCACCCGAGGCTATGAACAGGATATGATCGGTCTTGATCATCCCGTACTTGGTGGAAACCGTAGACCCTTCGACCAAGGGCAGCAAATCCCGCTGCACACCTTCCCTCGATACGTCGACTCCTCGATGTCCCTCGCTTGATCGACCGACTATCTTGTCAATTTCGTCAAGAAACACGATGCCCTGCTGCTCTACCTTCTCCAGTGCCATGGCCTTGATATCCTCATCATTGATCAAGTTTGAAGCCTCGGTCTCGGTCATTATCTTGAGTGCCTCGCTGACCTGCATCTTGCGCATGGAAGTTTTCTGGCCCGAAAGATTCTGGAACAGCCCCTGCAATTGACTGGTCATCTCTTCCATGCCGGGGGGAGCCATGATCTCCACTCCGAGACTTGGATTGTTGACTTCGATCTCAATCTCATCGTCATCGAGCATGCCTTCACGCAGCTTCTTCCGGAAATGTTGTCGCGCCGCACTTTCATTTCCGGTGTCTTCCTTACGTCCTGGAGGTACCAGCGCATCCAGCACTCGCTCTTCAGCCACCTCTTCGGCAATCGACATGACCTTGTCCATCGCCTGTTCGCGGATCATCTTGATCGACATGTCCATCAAGTCCCGTATGATCGAATCAACCTCGCGCCCCACATATCCCACTTCCGTGAACTTGGTAGCCTCAACCTTGATAAACGGTGCGTTTGCAAGGCGTGCAAGACGCCGAGCTATTTCGGTCTTGCCCACTCCCGTTGGCCCGATCATCAATATGTTCTTGGGGGTTATTTCCCGACGTACTGCTTCATCCAGCTGCATGCGCCGCCAGCGGTTTCGAAGGGCAATCGCAACAGATCTCTTGGCATCTTTCTGGGCAACAATATGCTTGTCAAGTTCCTCGACAATTTCCCTGGGGGTCATTTCAGTCATGGCAGTGAGTATCTGAACAGTTCAGGATGAAGATTCCGGATGACCCAGAATTTCGACAGTTACATTACTATTGGTGTAAATACAAATTCTCGAGGCGATATCAAGACCGGCCCTGACAATTTGCTCGGCATCCAGCCCGGTATTCTCCATAAGTGCGATCGCAGCTGACTTGGCATAGTCTCCCCCCGACCCGATCGCCATTACGCCCTGTTCCGGCTCAATCACGTCTCCATTGCCGGAAATAATGAGCGACGCTTCATCGTCAGCAACCGCAAGCAATGCTTCCAGTCGCCTGAGCAACCGGTCTGTTCGCCAATCCTTGGCCAGTTCAACCGCCGAACGAACCAGTCGTCCCTGGTGTTTCTCGAGTTTGGCCTCAAATCGCTCAAACAAGGTAAATGCATCCGCAGTTCCGCCGGCAAATCCGGCCAGCACACGATCATGGTACAGTCGACGCACCTTGCGCGCATTGCCCTTCATGACCGTGTTGCCAAGGGAAACCTGACCATCACCGCCAAGGACAACATGTCTGCCCTTGCGTACCGACAATATCGTGGTGCCGTGGTATTGCTCCATCTTGCAAAGTCTCCGGAGATTAAGCTTGATCGCCGAACAGTCCAGTCAACGGGATGCCTACTTGATCAACTTCAAATGCGGAGCTCTGGTTGGGGAGGCCTTCCGAGCCTCCTCGCCTTCAGCATGTTTTTCGTTTGCCCGGTCCTGCTCGTCCATTGGCTGGAGTTCCTCGTCAAACACTACGCCTTGACCGTTTTCCCGTCCGTAAATCGCCATCACCGAAGCAACCGGTATGACTACCTGGAAAGATTTGCCGGAAAAGCGTGCGGCAAAGACAATTTCGTGGTTGCCGATGACAAGCTGATCTACGGAATGAGGGTGGATATTCAGGATAATTCGACTGTTCTGAATATACTGGCTCGGCACAGCCACACCCACATAGTCGGTATTTACCAGAATCTGTGGAGTATGCCGGTTATCAATCGACCACTCATAGATCGCACGAATAATGTAGGGCTTCGTGCCTACCGGATACTCGCTGCTGAAATTCTCTCTGGCCCCGATACTCATAACTCATCACTCATTCAGAACACTCTAATTACCGCATCGCCCTCTCGACTTCGCTCAGACTTAGCTGAAACGACTTCCGCCTGAAGAGGTTCTGGGAATACTTGAGGATCGGACTCGCCGAGGCAGGCAACTGAATACCCATGATCGGCAAACGCCACAGCAATGGCCCCATGTAGGCATCAACCAGTGAATATTCAGAACCCAGAAAATAGTCCTGATCGTGAACGATTTGCGCCTGCGCCATGGAAACAAATCCGGCAAGCAGGCTTTTCGTGAGCGAACCCGGCAGTGTTCGCAACATTCCCGTACCCAGATTATGCAGCGGGTTCAACCAGTCACGAGTCATGCGGTAAATCAGCAACCGGGCTTTGGCACGAACCACCGGATCCACCGGCATCAGGGGGGGGTAGGGATATCGCTCATCAAGATATTCCATAATCACCGGCATGTTGTACAACGAGATTTCCCGATCAATCAGAACCGGAAGTTCCAGAAATGGATTGTGCATGCTGATCCGTTCCGCATCTTCATCTTCAGACACATACTCAACCTTGAGTTCGATGTCCTTTTCGTAGAGTGCCGCCCGGCAGCAGTGACTGAATATATCGGCCGGGTCCGACAACAGGGTCATCGACGACCTTCGGTCCAGTTCAGAGATATCCTGATTGTCATCCATTTGACGATCCTCAATCGACATCACGCCAATACTCCCTTTTCAGAAACCATGCCAACGTGGCAAAAAAGAACAGAAAAAACATCGTCCAGACACCCCACCGGATACGGTCTTCCCTCTTGGGCTCGGCCATGTAATACAGGAAATTGGTCAAATCCTCCATCGCATGATCAAACTCCTCCCGGGTCAGCGTACCCTCGCGAACCAGCTCGAAACCACTGATTTTCGTAGTCTCACGACCGACATCATCAACCGATGTGGTGTAAATCGGTTTCTGGATACCCTGCCTGGTCCACAACACATGTGGCATTGCCACATTGGGAAATACCGAGTTGTTCCACCCGCTAACCGTTGAGTCATCCTTGTAAAAGGAGCGCAGGAAGGTATACAGCCAGTCGGGGTCCCGCAGCTTGCCAATCAATGTCAGGTCTGGAGGAGCAATGCCGAACCATGCTTCTCCGTCTTCCCTTTTCAGGGTAACGGTCATGGGATCGGCGATCTTGCGATCATCAAAAATCATGTTTTCCCGGACCACCTGTTCAGAAATGCCGAGATCTTCAGCCATGCGGTTGTAACGCATGAAATGCGCACTGTGACACGACAGGCAATAGTTGACGAAAAGCCGTGCACCGTTCTGCAGGGAAGTCTTGTTCCGGAAACTGTATTCGTAATGATCCAGCTTGATGTCAGAACCGCCTGCTGCAGGCACGGAAGCAGGCACCAGAAAGGCTGCGATCAACAGGAAGAAACGGTATTTCATTTGGTCAGCCTCTCCGGGAGCGGTTTGGGCAGCTCCGGTTTGACGAGAGGTTTGATGCCCAGCACGAACAGTACCAGGATCGAGAGCACGGTATAACTGATCTTGTGCATGAAGTTGGGACCACCACTCCATAGAAACCACCAGTACACAATCGTTGCAACAACCGAGAAAATCGATATCGCGAGCATCCCTTTTGCAAACAGGGGCAGTGGCTGGCCCGCCGAGCTGAAACACGGAAAGAGCAGAAAAAACAGCATGTACAGCAAGGTAAAGAACTGCGACATGATGGTAAGACTGGTGGTTGGCGCCTGAATCCCCAGCCAGCCGAGTACCAGAAAGGTAACCACGAACAGGCCGAGGGCCAGACGGGTTGTCGGCCCCTTGTAGCGAATCGAACGCACCGGACTACGATCCAGCCAGGGCAACACGAAGAACAGTGCAATCGAGACAAACATCGCCAGAACCCCCCATACCTGTGTTCCGGCAAAACTCGGGATCGCCCGTAATATCGCGTAATACGGCGTGAAATACCAGACCGGGGCAATGTGTTCCGGAGTCTTCAGCGGATTGGCCGGTTCGAAGTTGGGCTGCTCGATGAAAAACCCGAACATTTCTGGGATGAAGAAGACAATTGCCAGAAAGACCGCCATGAATACGACGGTTATGAACAGGTCCTTGACCGTATAGTAAGGATGAAAGGGAACACTATCCCTGGGAGCTTTCCTGCTCCAGCGATTGCCTTTTGGACCTTTCTTGATTTCGATACCGTCAGGATTGTTTGAGCCTTTCTCATGCAACGCCGCCAAGTGCAGAAATACCAGCCCGGCCAGAATAAACGGCACCAGGTAATGCAGGGCATAGAAGCGGTTCAGGGTGATATCCGAAATGACATAGTCACCACGTATCCATTCGGAAAGCGGGCCTCCAATGATCGGCAGGGTCTCAAACAGGTTTACGATAACCTGAGCACCCCAGTAGGACATCTGACCCCAGGGCAACAGATAGCCCAGAAAAGCAGTGACCATCATGGCCATATAGATGACCATGCCGATAATCCAGATCAATTCGCGTGGATTGCGATATGATCCATATAACAAGGCTCGGAACATATGCAGGTAGATGACCACAAAAAACATTGATGCTCCGGTTGAATGCATGTAGCGCACGAACCAGCCACCCCATACGTCCCGCATGATGTATTCGACGGATGCGAACGCGAGTTCGGCATCCGGTTTGTAATTCATGGCCAGCAGAATACCGGTCACAATCTGCAGCACCAGGATCAGCAAGGCCAAACTGCCAAAGAAATACCAGAAATTGAAATTCTTTGGTGCGTAATATTCGGTAGCGTGTTCCCGAACGAAGTTGCCGATCGGAAACCGGGCATCAACCCACTGTATCAGGGCTTTCATGCGGCCTCCTGGTCTGACCCGATCAGAATACGGTTATCGTCAAGATAGCGGTGCGGCGGAACTTCAAGGTTGGTTGGTGCCGGAACACCGGCATAAACCCGTCCTGCAAGGTCGAATTTGGAACCGTGACAGACACACAGGAAACCACCGCGCCAATCGTCGTCGAAGGTAACACTGCCAATCTCGGGGTGATATTGGGGCGAGCACCCGAGATGTGTACAGATGCCAACCAGCACCAGAATGTCTTCACGAATGGAACGGGTGGGGTTTTGGGCATATTCGGGCTGCTGATCGCTGTTGGAATCAGGGTCAATCAGTCGGTCTACCATGTCGGGCAGCAGTTCAAGTGCCTCCGGTGTACGCTGGATAATCCAGACCGGCTTGCCGCGCCATTCAACGGTCACTTGCTGGCCTGGCTCAAGTTTGCTGATATCGACCTCAACCGGAGCCCCGGCCGCCTTTGCCCTTTCGCTCGGCAACAGGCTTCCTGCAAATGGAACAGCCAGTCCGGCAGCACCGGCCAGACCGAAGCCGGTCGTGGCAATGGTCAGCAGACGCCGCTTGGCATTGACATTTTCCTGTGTCATTTCGACATCTTCACCTGTCATCACGAACCTCTGGATTCTGAAATATAATGTGGCACTGCAAAAATAATGTCAATTCATGCAGTATCAATACCGGACACGATAATTTTGGCAGGCGCGATTATAACAGATGCGATAACTGCATTGCCTGCCATCTCTGGCAGGAATCCGGGCAAATGAAACTTCTTGGCCTTTCAATCAACTTCTTTTCGATTGATCACGATACGGAGTATTTTATGAATATCAGGAACAAGGTAGCAGTTGTCACTGGTGCAACCGGTGGTATTGGGTTATCAGTCGCAAACTACCTGATTGACAAACAGGTCCTGGCCGTTGGTCTGGTCGACCTGTCTGACCAATGTCTGAATCTTCCAGACTCTCTCAAGCATACCACAGGTCATCCGAACATCAAGTCTTTTTGCGGCAATGTCTGCGACAATGATTTCCGAAAAAGTGTTTTCAACACTCTTCAATCGGAGTTTGGTCCGGTCGGTATTTGCGTTACTGCAGCAGGTATATTGCGCGATGGACTGGCCGTACAGACTGCCAGGGAATCCGGTGACATTGAACTTTACAGTGATCGGCATTTTCGTCAGGTGATGGAGGTGAACCTGATACATCCGGTTTACTGGTCGATGGAGACGATCGCCGGAATTGCTGACAAGCAGCGGCAAGACGGAATAGACAGGTGGAACCCTGAAATGGGCGTGCAAGCCGTCAACATCATGATCGGATCGGTATCATCCAGGGGGAATCGTGGACAAATCAGCTATGCGTCCGCGAAGTCAGGACTTCGGGGTGCCTGTACAACCCTCAACAAGGAAGGGCTGCGTTATGGAGTACTGACCAAGATCATCCATCCGGGATTCGTCGATACGCAAATGGTGGATCAGGTTGATGCGGCGTATTATGACAGGTACCTGAAACCGGATATTGGACTTGGACGAAAAATCCGCCCACGGGAAATTGCCGAATGCATTGGCGGTATGATAGAGAATGATCCGTTAACCGGCGAAGTCTGGGCTTCGGCCAGTTTTCGGCCATTTGCATAATAACTCATGAAACTGGAGAAAAGAACATGTCCAGAGAACTTATTGATCAACAGGAAATCGAAACGGTCTTGGTCACTCTCAATCAACAGTCTGTCGGAGAATGGACATTCCGTGACAACAAGCTGCATCGCAAATTCGTGTTTGGCAATTTCATTCAGGCCATGGGATTCATGATGAGTGCGGCACTGGCCGCCGAGAAGATGGACCATCACCCCGAGTGGTCCAATGTCTATAAAACCGTCGAGGTGGCCTTGACCACCCACAGTAGCGGCGGCGTTACACGGCTTGATGTCGATCTTGCTGAACAGATGGAAAGTCTGGCACAACCCTATCGCTCATGAGCATTCGTGCTCATTTGCCCAAAGTCGCTGATGCGGTGGTCGTCGGTGGCGGCATTATCGGCTGTTCCACGGCCTATTACCTGGCACTCGCCGGACTGGATGTGGTGGTTTGCGAAAAAGGATGGGTGGGTTGTGAGCAATCCAGTCGAAATTGGGGGCTGATTCGAAAGCAGGGACGTCATCCGGCTGAGATTCCCCTGACCATTCACTCCCTCGAACTCTGGCATGAGCTGGCTACAAAGGTCGACCGGGACATCGGGTTTCGGGTCAACGGTACCTTGTACCTGTCCGATACTGAAAAACGCTATGATGCCAATCGAAAATGGCTGGAGCATGCACAGGCATTTGATCTCGACACGGCAATGCTGGGCATGGAAGAACTCCGTACCGTTGCTCCGGGCATCCGGAATCAAGCTCGAGATGCACTGTTTACACCCAGCGATGCCAGCGCCGATCCCCATCTTGCGATGCAGGCGCTTGCTGAACTGGTCATGCAAGAGGGTGGGCAGATTCTGGAACAGTGTGCGGTGCGAGGAGTCGATATCGAAGCTGGGCGGGTGGCCGGCGTAATTACCGAACATGGCCGAATTCGAGCACCTGCAGTAGTCTGTGCCGGCGGGGCATGGAGCGGGTACTTCTGTAGGCCTCTGGGGATTCAACTGCCCCAGTTGAAGGTCATCTCTTCCGTCATGCTGTCCCAGCCCACTGATCATGTGCTGGGTCCGGCCCTGTGGAGTCAGGGCATGGGACTTCGAAGACGCCCCGATGGCAGTTACATTGTAGCCCCTGCCGGGAATGCAGATTGCCCGATCACCCCGGATTTTCTGCGTTTTGCGAGATCCTATTTGCCGACCTATCGTGACTCGAAGGAAACCGTCAAACTGCAATTCACCCGCCGATTCCTGACTGAACTGTCATGGCCCGTAGCACCATCGCATAGACATCGGAGCCCTTTCGAGTGCGAGCGGGTTCTGGACCCGAAGCCGAATCATTCCCTGATTGAGAGGGTTCGCAGACGATTGGGAGACACCTTTCCGGATTTGGCGGACATCCAGGTTTCAAGAATATGGGCTGGCATGATTGACGTAATGCCCGATGAACTTCCGGTTATTGATGAGTGCCATTCACTGCCGGGACTTGTAATCTCGACCGGTTATTCGGGGCATGGCTTCGGTATTGGACCAGGAGCGGGTCAAGTAACCGCAGACCTGGTGCTTGGCCAAGGCAATTCGTCTTCCCTTATTTCCGGACTGAGGCTCGGCCGCCTAGGTTAATCTGTTCAGCCATGATCATTTGGGGAATTATATCGAAAGGTAACATTTGAGATTGTGTTATAATCAGGTCATGATTCGCACCATCACATAGACAGCAAAAGTTGGCAAACCTGTTCATATCAGGCTTGACGCATTTCTACGTCAACAGACTGAATTGTGGAATGCAGCGTTGCAGGAAAGGCAAGACTGCTACAAGAAGACAGGTCGGTCAATATCCTGTTACGAACAGCAGAAGTCGCTTACCGAAATCCGCAAGGACCCGGAGTTTTCGCAGTATCATGCACAGACCCAGTATAGCGCACTGCGGCGAATTGACAAGGCGTTCCAGGCGTTCTTCAGGCGGGTAAAGGCGGGAGAGAAGCCCGGTTATCCAAGGTTCAAGAGCCGATTCAGGGGGATTCATTCCTTCGAGGTTCCGGACCCGAGATTCAATGGTAACAGCATCAGGATAAAGGGTATCGGCACCATACGTTTCAGGGAGATGCCAGAGGGCAAAATCAGGATGGTCAGGATCGTGAAGTCTGCTCTCCGGGTTTCGGTACAGTTCGTAGTGGAGAAGGAGAACACCTGCACCAGAAAGCCCCTTGAGCCCATCGGGATTGACCTAAGACTGAAGGACAGGGCTATCCTGTCAAGTGGCATGACGCTGGATGCCGGGCGCATTGACCGCAGGATGCTCAAGCGTCTGCAACAGAAGGTATCAAGAGCCGAAGGAAGAAAGTCATGGCCCTGCGGAGGGAGTGCGAAAGAGTGCGAATCATGGAACACGATGAACTCCACAGGGCCACCAGCAAAATCGCGAAGCAAGGCAACCGTATTGCGGTAGAGGACTTGCAGATTGGCAACATGGTCAGGAACCGCCATCTTGCAAGAGCAATTACGGAACAACAATGGAGCAAATTCGTAAATATGCTTACCTACAAGGCTGAAAGTGCCGGTGGGGAAGTAGTACGGGTTGCCCCGCATCACACCAGTGCCGATTGTTCGGTATGTGGCCATCGTCAGAAGATGCCTCTGCACAAGAGGCAGTTTGATTGCGGTGGTTGTGGTGTATCACTGGACAGGGATGTGAATGCATCCCGGAACATTCTCAAGCGGGGTTGCCTGCTTGCCGGGTGGGAAATGGGGCAGGAGTCTGCCCTTCCCGGTGCGTCCGAGAATGTCAGAAAAGATGCCATGGTCAATGCCGGAAGCAATTCCGGGAAAACCGGGCAGGGCGCAGAACAGTATGTCACTTAAAGATATAACTCCCATCATTTGATTCTATCTTGAGGCGCATGCTGGTTTTGGAAGACATTTTCTGGTTTATGTTCATATCATACTGTTTTACAATGACATTCTTTTCTTCATTCGGGTATGAAGCGGGTCGGTGATGGCTGCAGACCCGCAGCCGGTTCGGCAGAAAGTAGACAGCCCTGCCTTTTGCAAACCCGAATCAAAGCCAGAGCGTTGTCCAATCTTGAAATGGGTGTCCATGTGCAAGGGTCTTGACTCTGGTTCAGGGCCACTTCACGTTGAAAAACATTACCAGTATAAATAATCAAAAAATCAGTATTGCCATATGAGCACAGGAGACACTTGGAACCTCCCGTCTTGACATGCGTTGCCGAGGCCCACTGTAGCTCAGCAAAAGGCGACAGCCATGAGCTCTTGACAAAATGCTTGCGGCATAATCTGAAACTTAGGGTCTTGCATGAGGATTAACAGCGGTGAAATTCATCAGCAGGTGGTCAACCTTTTTGCTGAAAGATACGCAAGACCGCATATAAGCAACTCGTGGCGCGGAGAGTATATTGAAGCAATCGTTGCTGAAATTTTGGGCCCCAACTGGAAATTGACCTGGCAGCTGACAAACAGTAACTGGTCAGCCTGGGACATAGAAAATGAAAGCACCGGGAAGAAAATCGAAGTCAAGCACTCCGCGGCCTGCCAGTCATGGCATTCGGGGCAGCCAAACCAGGCCGTCCTGCCAAGATTCGACATTAAGGAGGTTGACGGGTACTATGACAGTGGAGACAAATGGGTTGATTTGGTGGGGTATCAGCGACCGGCGGACATCTATGTCTTTGCCTGGAACGGAGTGAGTAATCCAGATGAAGCCGATCATCGCGACCTGACGCAATGGGAGTTTTACATTGTTTCATCTGGAAAACTGCCAAGGGGCCAAAAAACTATCGGCCTGAAATCCGTAAGGAAAATCGCTGTACTAGCTGATTGCAATACTTTGACTACGGTTGTCGATAGGGTTATTTCAAGCCCGGATACTGATTGAAAAATTCCTGGAAGCCAAAACTCATGACAATAGGGTTGCCGCCTTGTCAAGGACTGGCTTCATCTTTGCCACAGCAAATCTGCAAGTAGCCTGCTTGCCCGGGACTCGCCTGAATCAGGAATTCGTGAAATGCAGATGGAAGTTCCCATCCGGATTTCGTGATATGTGAATCGTGCAGATTACGTCCAGGATTTCCTGCTGTGCATCAGGACATTGACCTACGACCAGCAACGCACAGAAGAAGGAAAATTGATCATGAGTGCCGATGTACTCAACCCGCAAAATCCTGTCAATTCAATTCAAACACAATTGGAACTTGCAGATCAATCTGGTTCTTTTGAAGACTTTTCGGGATGGGTGGAAATGGTCTGGCCCTGGATAGCATTCCAAGCGCTTCCCTGTCAAGATGTCTGTTGCCCGAACTTTCGACAAGTTCTGAAGATTCCATGCTCCCGTCAGCAAGAATGACGAAGCGTACTTTTGCCGCACCTGTTACGCCCCGGAGTCTTGCTGCACTCGGATACCTTTTTTGTGCACTGATCTTCGACATCAATACTTGCAGGTATTCCTGATGCAATGCAGAATTTCCTTCTTCATTGATTGCCGGACTGACTTCGCCCTGAGGCAGTGCCGTCAGCTCTTGACCAATGGATTCCTGTTGCGACAATGTACTGTCGTTCTCACTTTCTTCCTGTTTTGCCGACTGGTCAAGGGATGGTCGATCTACAGCCCTTCCCAATGCCTCTTCTTTCAGTAATGGGTCCTGCTCCTTGTTTATCGATGGAACAGATTTCTCCAGAGTACTGATTCGTGCCGATTCCGGTTGTTCCATATCAAGTTGCTCGGGATCTACGGGCTCCGCCCTGACCGGCAATTCTTCGGTTGAAGCTGACTTGACTGCTACTGCAACATCGAATACGGAATCCGTCAAGTTTGATACTTCGGTTGATTCCTCATATTCAACCTCTTCCGAGAGCATATCTTCGTTCAACAGAACGTTCACCGCCTCATCTACATCCGTATGCCTGGGTTGATGGACATGGACACCTCCAACCACTTCGCTCAAGACCGAGGATTCGATTGAAACGGATGATGCAGCTGAAGGAATGACTTCTTGAACAACAGGCACTTCTGGAGCAGTAACCATTCCTCTGGAATCAACAGACAGAGTATGCTCCCATTGTCTCAATGACACACGAACAGTATTTTCTTCAGTAGCCTGGGTTTGAGGGTTGCTCGACAGAAACAGCCACCCAAAGGTAATGCCCGCATGAACCAAAACGGCAATGGCAAAAGCAGTGAACCAGTTTCGTCCCGAGATTCTCATGGCGATACTGCGGAAACGGTAACGAGATCAACTTCGCGAGCACCCGCTGATGAGAGTAATTCCAGGACTGCAACAACCTGTGATGCGAGTACCCGTCCGTCGGCCTTTAGCCGAACTACCCCCAACTCTTCCTTTTCCTGCAGTAGCCCGACCAGCATGGCTTCAGTAACAGGCGTGTTTTCAAGAGCAATCCGGGAATCCAATCCAACATAAACCGTTGTTTCAGGTGTTCCTGCCCATCCTTCTCTTGTTGAATGAGGAGGCTTTGTCTGGAACGGGTCGGGAGAAATGACTTCTCCGGTAATCATCACGAAAATCAACAGCAAAAAAACCACGTTGACCAGTGGGAGAACTCGCTCGTCGTCTATCTTTGTTACGGGCTTGTCAAACCGTATCATGAAACAATCTCCGGCTTGTTACCTGATGAGGGATATCCGTACCATGCCGGAATCCGAAAGCAGGTCTATCAGGGAGACTACCTCCTGCAACAGCACACCATCGACAGGCTTTATCAGGACAACCAGATCGGGATGCTCAAGCAATTGACTTTCCAGGTGGGCAATCAAGACATCCCGGGGAATGGTTTCAGCCGACAGTCGTAACTGGTCGGGGGCAATCTCTACAAGCACCACATCGGAAACGGAATCAATGGCGGCCTCGGCCCTGACAGGAACATCAATCGGAACTGCATGCCAGTCTTCATAATTGGAAGCCAGCATGAAGAATATCAGCAGGATGAATACGACATCAATCAGGGGTGTAAGCCTGACTGGATTTCGCCAGGGTCTGTCGTTACTGTTGATCCGGTCAGGAACTGCTGTGCTGTGGAATAGCCCCGGCATGATCATCTCCCACTGAATCTTCAGAAAGATCGATAGTAAAAATTCCTGTGACGATATTGCTCATTTCGTGGGACAGTCGGTCTATCCTTCTCTCCAGAAAGCCAAGAATGACCACTACCACTATCGCCACAGCCAGTCCAAGTGCCGTTGTGAGCAATGCTTCCCAGATTCCTCCCGATAATACCGCCGGGTTGACCTGACTTCCTGATTGCTCCATTTCACGAAATGCATCAATCATCCCAAGCACTGTGCCGAGCAGACCTAGCAGGGGTGACAACGAGGTGATTATCTCCAGCATTCTGAATCCACTGCGCAGAGACTCCAGTGCATCGTTACCGTAACGCGTGACTTCTTCGCGGATAACCTGATCAGGAAGAGATCGCAAATGACCGCGAATGGCTCTTGCCACTGCCAAGGCTGCCGGGTTCCGGGATGTACTGCAGACTTCCAGGGCTTCTCTGGAAAGACCCTTTCGGTAAAATTCCAGAGCCTCTCGCGCAGTCTGGAAATGACTGACCCGCATGGTTTTGAATTGCCAGATCTTGACCAGAATAATGGTTAATGCCGCAATGGAAAGAACCACCAGGACCAGGACGATCGGCCCTCCCAGATCAAGCAGGTTCATAGCCTGTTCCAACATGAAAAAATCCTGCCTCATGTCCATATAACTCGCTTTGTGTCTGCAGGATATCGCTGTTCTACCCCGGAAGCATCATTCTTCCGGAACCGCAACCTTGCTGCAGAAATTCCATGATGTGCTGCCAGATGGCATTCGATGTCGATTGTTCCATCAACCAGAGATTCATGCGACTGACAGCCTATCCGTTTTTTACTTGATCAATTCCACTGGGGCGCGCGAAGACGTGGACAAAAAATCCAGACAGTCGGCTCGCATGTTCTGGCTGCCTGCGCATTCTGTAACATCATTGATGAGCAACCGACCGATCTGATTGCACGACAGCTGCAGATTAAAGACCTTCACGCTTGTCTTGTCCGGCGGCAGCGGCGCCAGCGATGCCCCTATAACCTTCTCTATAATGCCATCCTCGCGAAAGATCACCAAATCAATAATCAACTCGGTGAAGTTTTCCGAAGTCTGATTGTGTGAAACAAGATAGGCGTGACACCCTGTTTCGAGAGATTCCAGTTTATTGAGCTCTAACAATACTGTACCATCCGCATATGTGAAACCCGAAGGGGCTGAAAGCATCACGAGAAGGGTAGCTGTAAAAGCTAGTCTTTTGAAAAATTTATTCAGCATGAGAATACGGATTGGGAAGACGGCTTCCTGATCACGGGCGGAAAGCCTCATAGATTAACAAGTATAAAGGATATTATAAGCAATACGATCGGCTGCATTTGGATTGTTGCGTCTGGCTCTGGGAGTACATGGAAAATTTCGACACGCTTCAAGGCTGGTTTATTTTGGCACCCTGACTGCAGGGGGGAAAGGCCTTGACAAAATCAATAACATGGAATACAACAATTGTCCGTGTGGTTTGTGTGGTTTGCTTTTTCTCTAAACCTCAACCCTTCATAAATATTTCAGATTAGGAAAATTTCATTATGAACAGAAAACTATCAATCCCGAATTATCTGGGGTCGGCGGTTGTTGCATCCATCATGATGTTGACAGGTGCCAGCGCTCTCGCTTCCAAAGATGCCAATCTGAGCAAGCTTGGAGCATTCAAGACCACAGGTACTGGAGCGGGTGAGATGATTGCCCAGAGTGGTGCCTTTGCTGACAATGTCCGGCAAATTCTGGAGACCATCTCGCTACCGGAAGGTTTCAGGATAGAGCTTTTTGCACTGGCTCCCGATGCCCGGCATATGGCTGTTGGACGAAACAAGGGTACGGTTTGGATTGGCACGCGCAAGACCAAGGTATGGGCGGCCACGGACCGTGATCTCGACAACATGGCGGATACCGTTGAAGAGTTCAGTCCAAGTGTCCGGTTCGACATCCCGAATGGAGTCTGCTATTCACCGGACGGCTTTCTGTTCGTAGCTGAACGCAATCGTGTCCTGATGTTCCCTGCTGCCGAATTCTTCATGGAAAGTCCCGATACGGTTGCAATCCCCATTGTACCTCAGGGTGAGCTGATTCCAGCCGAGGAAGAGTCCTACAACCATACAGCCAGGGTCTGCGCCATTGGACCTGACAACAAGCTCTATGTCAGTCTCGGTCAGCCGTTCAATGTGTCTCCGCCAGAAAAGCAGGAACTGTACGACAGGGTCGGCATCGGTGGAATGCTTCGCATGGATCGGGACGGAGGCAACCGTGAGGTTATCGCCACGGGCATCCGGAATTCGGTGGGACATGCTTTCAATCCGGCTGACGGCACTCTGTGGTTTACGGACAATCAGGTTGATGGCATGGGTGACGAAACCCCTCCCGGAGAACTCAACAAGATTTCCGAAGATGGCATGTGGTATGGTCATCCCCACTATGGTGGCGGTGAAGTGCGTACCAATGAGTATGCTAATGAGGAAATTCCTGCCGACAAGCTTGCGCGCTACGTTCCTCCACAAGTGGAAACCATTGCCCATGCGGCTGACCTGGGTATGATGTTCTATACGGGAGGCATGTTCCCGGAAAAGTACAAGGGGGCAATTTTCAGCACACAGCACGGTTCCTGGAATGCCGTGGTTCCACGTGGTGCACGCATCATGGTGACCTTTCTGGATGAAGAAGGCAATGCGAAGGAAATGGTTCCATTTGCCGAAGGATGGCTACAGCCCAATGGAGTATATTCCGGGCGCCCGGTTGATGTGCAGCAATATGTGGACGGATCAATCCTGGTCTCTGATGACAAGGTTGGTGCGGTATACCGCATTTCCTACGAAAACTGATCTGCAAACCAGGTGGTGCCGGCAATCCGGTGCCACCTTTCTGTTTTTGCGCCGGACAGACCCTGGTCTCGCGATGCTGTGGTGTCAGTATTCAGGAAACCGCTTCGGCTCTGGTTTTTGATGATTCGTGCCCCTGTTCCTGGTTTTGGCGTGCCTGAAATCTGCAGGGCTTCATAATCAGGAGTAACCAGTAGAGCCATACATGGGATGATTTTCTGATGAGTACAGGAAGTTTATTTGCAAACAGGGTCCGCCCGGTCCTGATGGGCATGTGCCTGCCAGTTGCACTGTTCTGCATTGGATCTGCCCAGTTGTCGGCAGACGATGTGCAGGCAGGAAAACGAAAGGCAGAAGTCGCCTGCCAGACATGCCACGGTACTGATGGAGTGGCTACGATGGCCATGGTTCCCAATCTTAGCGGACAAAGAGAGGACTACACGATTATCCAGCTCGAGGCCTATCGCTCCGGCAAACGGCAACACTCCCAGATGTCCATTATTGCCCAGTCCCTGAGTGATCAGGATATCCGGAACCTGGCCGCCTGGTATGCCTCAATCCCAATTTCGGTGACCGTTCCTTCCGAATGAGAATGGACGCCCTTCAGGCACGATCTGTACATATCCAGAAATCAGTCACGGCAAGATTCAATGGAGAACAAGCAGTGAAACACGTAATGATTCCAATAATAAAGAAACCGTTTTTTTTGGGAATGGCATTTTCGCTTGCCTTCACCGGCGTATCTGCCCAGACCATCACACTGGAACCGATTGATGTTACCGCCACCCGAGTCGAGAAAAACCTGGCAGAAATTCCATCTGCAGTCACCAGCATTGGCCAGGATGATATTCAGCTGGGCACCGAACAACTTGGGCTTGACGAATCCTTGGACAGCGTGCCCGGGCTGTTTCTAATGAACCGTTATAACTTTGCCCAGGACCTGCGAGCCTCCATCCGTGGTTTTGGTGCCCGTGCCGCCTTTGGAATTCGCGGTATCAAGGTGATTGTCGATGGCATACCGGAAACCCTGCCGGATGGTCAGGGATCCGTGGACGGAATCGATATCGGTTCGGCAGAGCAGATAACGGTGATTCGTGGACCGGCGTCATCTCTGTATGGGAATGCTTCCGGGGGTGCCATCATAGTGGAGAGTGAGCGTGGACCTCCCGAACCCTTCGCCGAAATCAGGTCAAGCGGGGGTGCATACGGACTGCAGAAACACCAGTTCAAGTTTGGCGGCCAGGATGGGAGCTTCAATTATCTGGTCAATGTTTCCGATACCAGGACTGATGGATATCGTGACCATGGCGAAGCAGAAAACCGGCAGCTCAACACCCGTCTGGAGTACGACCTGTCAAGGGATACAACAATCGTTGCGACCATGCATCATACCGATCAGCCTGTTTCCAATGATCCGGGAGGAATTAATGCGGCTGGCGTGGCGGCCAATCGAAGACAGGCTCGTGACCGGAACCTGTTTTTCAATACCGGTGAAACCCTGAAACAGAACCGCCTGGGGGTAACACTACGTACTCAATTGGCCGAAGGGCACTCCCTGCAGGCCCGCGTCCATCACATCAACCGGGATTTTGACGCCAGCCTTCCATTGTCTGGCAATGGCATCGTGAGACTCGATCGCAGTGTTCTGGGTACCGGTGCCCAGTATACCTGGGAGAGCAGCCTTGGCGGCAAGCCCAATCGCCTTCTCGCGGGACTGGATTTCGACATGCAGGATGATGATCGTTCCCGATTCCAGAATCAGGAGGGCGGGATCGCCGGCGACCGTGTACTCGACCAGAACGAGGAGGTGACGTCCCTCGGCGTGTTTCTTCAAAACGAACTCAGCCTGACCGACCGTTCTGAATTGACCCTGGGTCTTCGTTATGACGAGGTGGAATATGACGTCACGGATCGCTACATCACGGACTTGAACGGGGATGATTCAGGAAGCGTTACCTTTGACCAGATCAGTCCCATGGTGGGACTGGGTTATGCATTATCCGAAAATGTTCGCCTCTATTCGAATATCTCCAGTGGATTCGAAACGCCGACCACCACGGAACTGGCGAATCCCAATGGCGGGGGATTCAACCAGTCACTCGAACCCCAGAAATCCACCAACTATGAAGTGGGTATCAAGTCACTCTCGGGACAGCATCGGTACGAGATCGCAATGTTCTCGATTGATGTCAAAAATGAATTGATTCCTTATGAACTGCAAAGTCAGCAAGGACGTACCTTCTATCGAAATGCGGGTGAATCCAGCCGCAAGGGGATTGAACTGGCATATGCCACAAGCCTTGGCCGGGGATTCGAGTTTTCATCGGCATGGACTTGGTCAGATTTCAAGTTTGAACGCTTTTCCAACGCAGATGGTAATGTGTTTGACGGAAAACGGATTCCGGGGATTCCGGAACAGTTACTGCATCTCGAAATATCCTGGTTTGGCAGGGACGGTCATTATCTTATCTGGGATGCAAATGCGACCGGTAGTCTGTATGCCGATAATGCCAACCAGACCAGGGTAGATCGTTACACCGTGAGCAATTTGCGACTTGGCCTTGAAAAATTTGTGGGCGACTGGGAGATATCACCATTTGTCGGAGTGAACAATCTCTTCGACGAGAAATACAACAGCAATATCCGGATCAACGCTTTTGGTTCACGTTACTATGAGCCGGCACCGGAACGGAATATCTATGGTGGGATTACCGTGCGCCATGTCTTTGGGAGATAAATTCCGGCCATCCTGTCTACTTCGGCAGATCAAGTGGAATACAGGCTTAAGCCCGGTACCCCGGCTTCGGAGTTGAGCGGGAACTGCCGATCAACCGGCAGGGGCCTCGCTTCTCTCAAAAGCGGCCTCAAGCAGCATCTGCGTATAGGAGTGCCGAGGACTTGCAAAGAGCGTTTCTGCATCACCCTGCTCGACAACATCACCCGCCTTCATGACCATCACCTCATCGGCAATGGCACGGATAACCGACAGGTCATGAGAAATAAAGACATAGGCCATGCCATACTGCTCCTGCAGCCTTGTCAACAGTTCGAGCACCTGAATCTGAACGGTCCGATCCAGCGCTGAAGTGGGTTCATCCAGAAAAAGGATTTTTGGCTTTAATATCAATGCACGGGCAATGGCGATTCTTTGCCGCTGTCCGCCCGAAAATTCATGCGGATGGCGAAATCGCACGCCTGGGTCGATTTCGACCTGTTCCAGCATGCGGATTACTTCGCGATCCCGGTCCTCCGGGTCGGGCATGAGTTTGTGCGCATCAAGCCCCTCGCTCACGATATCGGCGATCGACATGCGGGGCGACAGCGACCCGTATGGATCCTGAAAAACCACCTGCATGGTACGCCTGATCTGCATCATGGCCGAACCACCTGATTTGCCAAGCAGCTGACCATCGAGCTTTATCTGCCCCTCGTAATCAATCAGACGCAGCAATGCGAGAACAAGGGTAGTCTTTCCCGAACCGGACTCTCCGACCACTCCCAGGGTGCGACCGGTCCGTAATTCCAGCGTGACCGGATTGAGTGCCTTGACATGGCCGACTGTTCTTTTCAGCAGTCCTCGCTTGATCGGGTACCAGACCTTAACATCCTCACCCAGCAAAGTGGATTCTACAGGCTCTTCCGGAGACACCCTGACCGGGGGTTCGGCCTCAATCAGTTCCCGGGTATGGGGGTGTTGAGGGTGTGCAAATACTGTTTCAGTCTTTCCCATCTCGACCAATCGCCCGTTATGCATGACTATGACTCGATCTGCGAACTTGCGTACCATGTTGAGATCATGGGTGATCAACAGGATGCCGAGATTTTCACTGGTCTGCAGGGATTTGAGTAACGACAGGATTCGACTCTGTACGGTTACATCGAGAGCCGTGGTTGGTTCATCTGCAAGCAGGATATCCGGCCGATTTGCCAAGGCCATGGCAATCATCACGCGTTGGCGCTGACCGCCCGACAGCTGGTGCGGATAGGATCGGATTCGGGTTTCCGGGTCGTCAATTCCGACTTTCTCGAGAAGCGAGAGGATTTCCTCATGTGCCTCCTGACCCTGTATATTCTGGTGGAGCGCCAGTGATTCACCGATTTGCTTCTCGATCAGGTGCAGTGGATTCAGGGCTGTCATCGGCTCCTGAAAGACCATCGAGATATCATTGCCCCGGACTCGCTCCAGCGTTTCCCGTTCTGCTCCTACCAGCTCGGTACCCTTGTACAGGATCGATCCCGTGCGGTGGAAGGCATGTGGGTAAGGCAGAAGCTGAAGAATCGAAAGTGCGGTCAGGGACTTGCCGGACCCGGACTCGCCGACCAATGCCAGTGTTTCTCCGGCGTGCAGTTCAAAGCCTGCCTCCTGCACTACATCAATGACCTGTTCAACACCTTGTTCGGTGCGTCTGAAACTGACCGATAGATTGTCAACGGAGAGAACCGGATCGTTCATCGAAAAAGCTTTCTGGGATCAAAGGCATCACGCACGCCCTCGCCGATAAAGATCAGCAGGGAAAGCATGATTCCGATTACCATGAAACCGGTAATGCCGAGCCAGGGCGCTCCCAAATTGGACTTTCCCTGCTGCAGTAGTTCGCCAAGCGAGGGGGACCCTGGCGGCAAGCCAAAGCCCAGGAAGTCCAGAGAAGTCAAAACCGTTACCGAACCGGCCAGGGTAAATGGCATGAAGGTTATCGTCGCAACCAGTGCATTGGGCAGCACATGACGCAAGATGATGCGGGTATCCCCTACCCCCAGAGCACGGGCTGCACGAACGTATTCGAATTTCCGGGTTTTCAGAAATTCGGCGCGTACAACGCCTACAAAGCCCATCCAGGAGAACAACAGCAAAAGCCCCAGCAACCACCAGAAACCGGGTTCGACAACACTTGCCAGAATAATCAGAATGTACAGTGTCGGCATGCTCGACCAGACTTCCATAAAGCGCTGTAGCAGGAGATCGATCCAGCCCCCGAAATAGCCCTGAATTGCCCCTGCACCAACACCGATTACGGCACTGAGCAGAGTCAGGATAAATCCAAACAATACCGATATTCTGAATCCGTAAATCACTCTGGCAACCACATCACGGGCCTGGTCATCTGTTCCCAGCCAATGTGCAGCGTCTGGCGGTGCCGGGGCAGGATGGTCGAGATCCCAGTCAACGGTGGTGTAGTGATAGGGAATTAATGGCCACAGTGCAAAGCCGTTCCCTTCAATATGCTGTTTGAGCCATGGGTCTCGATAAACTGCTTCAGTTGGAAACGGGCCTCCGAAGTCTGATTCCTTGTAATCGACAGCAACTGGCCAGTACGCCTGTCCGTCATACCAGACAAAGAATGGACGGTCATTGGCGATGAGCTCGGCGAACAGCGAGAAGGTGAACAGGATCAGAAATATCCACAATGACCATATGCTCCGTCGGTTGGTCCGGAACAATTCCCACCTTCTCTGGTTGACGGGACTCAAACGAAATCGACGATCAAGGCGTGAAGTCATTCCTGAATCGGTCGCGGTGACTGCAGTGTTCATCTTTCGCTACTCTCGAAGTCAATTCTCGGATCAACCCATGTGTAGACCAGATCGGAGAGAATGCCTAGCAAGAGGCCGAGCAGGGTGAAAAACCACAAGGTCCCAAACATGATCGGATAATCCCTCGCGAGTGCAGCCTCAAAGCCAAGAAGGCCCAGCCCATCCAGTGAAAAGATGATCTCGATCAGCATCGCTCCGGTAAACAGGATGCTGACCACGGCAGCCGGAAAACCGGCAATCACAATTAACATGGCGTTACGGAACACATGACCATACATCACCCGTCGTTCACTCAGCCCCTTGGCTCTTGCCGTCAGGACATATTGCTGACTAATCTGATCCAGAAAGGAGTTTTTGGTCAACATGGCCAGAGTTGCAAAACCGCTGATGGTAAGTGCTGCCAGAGGGAGTGTCAGATGCCAGAAATAATCGGCGATGCGCTCTGGCCAACTCATTGATGCCCAGTTCTCCGATACCAGACCGCCTAATGGAAACCATTTCACATATTCACCGCCCGCAAAAATCACCAGCAACAAAACTGCGAAGAGAAATCCCGGTATTGCGACCCCGATCGTGAGCAGGATACTGCTTGTCAGATCAAAACGACTGCCATCCCTGACCGCCTTGCGGATACCCAGTGGAACACTGATTAAATAGATTAGCAAGGTTGACCACAAGCCAAGCGAAATGGATACCGGCATCTTGTCAAGCACCAGGTCAATGACAGGGGTATCGCGAAAAAAGCTGTCTCCAAAATCAAAGCGAAGGTAATTTCCAATCATGATCCAGAATCGCTCATGCATCGGCTTGTCAAAACCGAATCTCTTCTCAAGATCTGCGATGAATTCCGGGTCGAGTCCCTGTGACCCTCGATACTGTCCACCGGTAGCGGCGGTTTGCTCTGCAAGAACGTTCTCGGAAGCATTTCGTGTTATCCGTTCTGTTTCTGATTCTCCGGTTCCGGTCAGATTGGCAATGGCCTGCTCAACCGGTCCGCCGGGGGCGAACTGGATAAATACGAAATTCAGTAGCATGATCAGAAACAGGGTCGGGACGACCAAAAGCATGCGACGTACCAGATAAGCACCCACGTCAACCTACCTCTCTCGTTCGTTGCCTGATGGTTTTGCGAATGACCATGATTCCAATAACCATGACCCCAATCAACAGGAACAGGCGCCAGCCTGTCGGGCGAGTTGTGGTACTGGAAGATGTATTGGCTTGTACAACCAGCCCTTCATCCCAAGCCGTTGCAAGCATTCTGTCTTTTTCTTCATCGTACCACCACCGGCCGGTATTGACTCCATGCCTAAGAGGGATAGTCGGTCGGTCATATCTGTCCCACCAGAGTATTCGGTCAGCTGCAATATGCCAGTTGGGCACGACAAAATTGTGCCAGAGAAGGACTCGGTCCAAGGCCCTGGTAATTGCGATCAATTCTTCCCGATCTTCTGCAACCACCAGTTCCTCAATCAACTCGTCAATTACCGGGTCGCACACCCCGGACTGATTCCGGCTACTGGGCTGTTCAGCTGCTAGACAGCTCCAGTAGTTTCTCTGCTCATTGCCTGGTGATTCACTTTGCCCCCAACCCGAAACAATCATGTCGTAATCGAAGGATCGTAATCGATTTATGTACTGGCTTCGATCAACCAGCCGAACACTCATGTCAATGCCCAGACGACGCAGGTTTGCGATGTAGGGCAGAACAATCCGTTCAAAAGAAGCGCTGTAGAGCAGGAACTCTATCTGCACGGGGCGCCCCTGAGGGTCAAACAGCCTGCCATCGACAATTTCATAGTCCGTCTCGCCAATCAGGTCCAGCGCCTCAAGCAGATTTTCTCGTGGCCACCCCTGACTGTCGGTCTCAGGCAACTGGAATTGCGTATCGAAGATCTCGCTCGGCAGACGATCCCGATAGGAATTCAGCACTTCCAGCTCCAGTCCTTCCGGAATACCTGATGATGCGAGTTCGGAATTGCTGAAGAAGCTTTTCGAACGGGTATACTGATTATAGAAAATCTTCTGGTTTGTCCAGCCAAAATCAAACGCCAATATGATTGCCTTGCGGATATTCCTGTTTTTAAACTCGGGCCTGCGTAGATTCATCACAAAGGCCTGCATGCCTTGCGGAGCGGAATGATGTACTGTTTCCCGCACCAGCCATCCAGAGCGAACTGAAGGGATATCGAACTCTGTGGCCCAACTCTTCGCAGTATTTTCGAAGTAGTAGTCAAGGTCGCCAGACTTTAGAGCCAGCCTCAGGGGTATCCGATCCCTGAAATAACGGGTTCGCACAACATCGAAATTGTTTTTTCCCTGATTTACTGCGAGGTGTGCTCCCCAGTAATCCTCGACACGCTCCTGAACCAGATAGCGTCCTTCTTCGAAGTCGGTAATTCGATATGGCCCACTTCCAAGCGGTGGTTCAAGCGTGGTCTTCGAAAAGTCCCTGCCGCCGGTTTCCCAATAGTGTTTGGGTAGAATGGGAAACGACGAGACAATCATTGGTAATTCGCGATTGCCAGCGAGTTTGAACTGGAACTGGACTTGATTGGGTCCGGTTTTGATCACTTCACTGACATCGGAGTAATATACCCGCCAAAACGGGGTTCCCTTTTCGACCAGGGTATTGAACGACCAGATTACGTCCTCCGGAGTGATTGGCTGGCCATCATGCCAACGGGCTTCCGGGCGCAGATAAAAGGTAATCCATGATCGGTCTTCGGGGTATTCGATTTGCTCACAGATCAGGCAGTAATATGTAAAAGCCTCGTCTTCCGAGGAAATCATCAGGGATTCGTGGGCAGATGATCTGGCGGCTGTACCTTTATCGATCCATGGGTTAAAGCTGTTAAAGGTGCCTGTAGCACCGGTTCGAAATGTACCGCCTTTGGGAGCATTTGGGTTGACATAGTCAAAATGCGTGAAGTTCGCGGGATATTTCGGATCGCCATACATGGCAATCCCATGTGATCGTATAATTTTCGATACCGAATCGGCGTGTGCGAGAGAAGCGATTACGCACAAACAAAGCAGTAACCAGAGCCGGATACCGATCAAGCTTCCGGCACAATCCAATCGCTTGTGATAGGCCGAACGTGAACAAGGGGATATTGAACAGTATAGCAAGTCTATCGCCTACCTTGATTTGCTATAACCGATGAAGGGATGTTCAAGTTTATCGCCAACAGTATTTGACATGATGAACGTTCTTTGAATGACTGATAACACTTTGCCAGATTTTCAGGATTTTACCACCCGGGTTCTCGACTGGCATGATCGACATGGACGCAGAAATCTGCCCTGGCATGCCCAGAAAGACCCTTATCGAATCTGGGTCTCTGAAATCATGCTTCAACAAACCCGTGTCGAAACGGTGATTCCATTTTATCAGGATTTCATATGCAGGTTTCCGAATATAGACTCTCTGGCTGAGGCCGACCTTGACGAAGTCATGACTCACTGGGCAGGGCTCGGGTATTATTCAAGAGCACGTAACCTTCATCAGGCCGCTCGCAGGATTTGCGAAGAACACGGTGGCCACTTTCCGCAAACCCTGGATGAAGTCATGAGTCTGCCCGGTATAGGACGCTCAACGGCAGGTGCGATTCTGGCTTTTTCAAGGAATGATCGGCATCCCATTCTGGATGCAAACGTAAAGCGTATTCTCAGCCGATACCATGCGGTGGACGGACCTCCGGAAAAACAGGATACCCAAAAACGCTTATGGATACTTGCAGATCAGCATACTCCGGAAGTCCGGATTGCCGAGTACACCCAGGCAATCATGGATCTGGGGGCATTGACCTGTCGGGTACGCAACCCGTTGTGCAAGGAATGTCCGGTCGCTTCCGGATGCCTGGCTTATGCCCAGGATCAGGTTGCAGTCTTTCCAGTCCGAAAACAGAAAAAACCCCGCCCGCTCAAGTCCTGCCGGATGCTGCTCCTGCGCCGCTCTGACGGCTTCATATTGCTGTGCAAGCGTCCAGTCAAGGGAATCTGGGGCGGACTGTGGAGCCTGCCCCAACTGGATGATCCAGAACTTGACATCATTCAATACTGCAAGGAGATATTCGGGATTGAAATTCTTTCAACACATGACCTGACACCGATTCGACATGGATTTTCCCACTATGAGCTGGAAATTGCCCCGATCCTTTGTGACATGCCGCCCCAAAAGGCTCTGCGGCTTTTCGATGATCATGAATATCTCTGGCACGATCCGAAATACCCTATAGCTATGGGCCTGCCTGCTGCCGTCAAGCGGATTATTGCGCTTTTGGACCCTGTTGCCGTTCCGTAGTCATTTTTCCGCATCCTGAATTACAATCGCGCAACAAGCTTTTTTTCAAGGTATTATTGCTCCAACAATACACCGCAATAGGCCCATACATATCATGCGCATATGGATCAAATCCCCTCTTGCCACATTCGACGGACATCAGGAACTCAAGTGCAATGGATTCGTAATCGAGAACAATCGAATTGTGCAGATTCCGGAATCGGGGCAACATCCTGACCTGCCCGTCGATGAAATTCATGATGCATCCGATAAAGTCGTCATTCCCGGCCTGATCAATACCCATCACCACTATTACCAGACTCTGACGCGCGCGTGCCCCGCAGGACTCGACAAACAGCTTTTTCCGTGGTTGAAGGGTCTTTACCCAATCTGGGCCAACCTGACCCCCGAAATGATCGATGTTTCCACTCAGGTTGCCTGCGCGGAGCTACTGCTGTCTGGTTGCACTACCAGCGCCGATCACCATTATCTGTATACGGATCGGTGCCCGGATGCCCTCGATATCCAGGTTGAGGCAGTCCGAAAAACAGGAATTCGCTCAATGCTGACGCGTGGATCAATGGATCTTGACAGGGACCGAGGTGGTTTGCCCCCCTCCAGTACGGTCCAGGACACAGATACCATCCTGTCTGATTGCGAGCACAAGGTCGATCAATATCATGATTCAAGTCCAGACAGCATGCTCCGCATTGCACTTGCCCCATGCTCTCCATTCAGCGTCACCCGGGAGTTGATGACAAAAACAGCCGAAATTGCGGAAAAGAAGGCCGTACTGTTGCATACACATCTTGCCGAGACCCTTGACGAAAATGCCTATTCCGAAAACAGGCTGGGTTGCCGTCCACTGGAATATCTGGAATCAACGGGCTGGATGCTGGACAGTACCTGGTTGGCACACGGGATTCATTTCAACGATTCTGAAATCGAGAAACTGGGATACGGGCGGACCGGTATCGCCCACTGTCCGACATCGAACATGACCCTGGGTTCAGGGTGTTGCCGTGTTCTACCCCTGACAGAAGCCGGGGCTAATGTTGGGCTAGGAGTTGACGGATCCGCATCGAATGATTGCTCAAACATGATACAGGAAGTACGACAAGCGTTTCTGTTGCAGCGCCTGCATTCGGGTCCTGAAAAATTCGGGCATATCAGGGCTTTGAGGCTTGCCACTTCCGGTTCGGCAGACTGCCTGAGATGGCCCGGGATCGGGCGTCTTGAGGTTGGTGCCCTAGCTGATATCGCCCTGTATCGGCTCGACGAGATTCGATTTTCCGGAGTCGGCGACCCTATCGCGGGCCTAGTGCTCTGCGGAGGACATCACGCTTCAGACGTGATGGTGAATGGAATCTGGCAGGTCCAGGATGGCCAACTGTTGAACTCCGACATGGAGAAAATTCACCGACAGCATCGAGATCTTGCCATACAGATCCTGCAGGACAAGCGATAAGGAATTAGCAACCGGTCAAGATGACAGAACGGAACCTGGAACATGCGAAGTTTTATTCGAGTATGAAATCACGGTAAAATG
>JAJEAV010000032.1 GCA_022822625.1 Gammaproteobacteria bacterium
GTTTTTTCATCCAGCCCATTGAAGTGAATGGTCTTGTCCAGACGGTTCCGGAACTCAGGGCTGAACAATTTCCTGATCGCTCCCAGGTCATCCTTGGCATTGTCCTGCTCGACAAACCCCATCGACTCTCGTGCAGATTCCTCTGCACCGGCGTTGGTAGTCATCACCAGAATCACGTTACGAAAATCTGATTTCCGACCATTATTGTCAGTCAGACTGCCGTAGTCCATGACCTGTAGCAGAATATTGAACACATCAGGGTGTGCTTTCTCGATTTCATCCAGCAATACGACAGCATGTGGATGCTTGTTGATCGCATCGGTCATCAATCCACCCTGATCAAATCCGACATATCCCGGCGGTGCACCAATCAATCGGGAAACTGTGTGTCGTTCCATGTATTCAGACATGTCAAAGCGAATGAATTCGATGCCAAGAACATTGGCCAACTGCTTGGTCACTTCGGTTTTCCCGACCCCCGTAGGCCCCGTGAACAAGAATGAAGCAATCGGCCGGTCAGCATTTCCCATGCCGGCTCTGGACATCTTGATGGCGGAGGAAAGTGCACTTATGGCTGCATCCTGTCCGAAGACCACCAGCTTGAGATTCCGCTCAAGATACTTCAGGGATTTCAGGTCGGAAGTCGAGACATGCCTGGGCGGAATCCGCGCAATACTGGAAACCATGGCTTCAATCTCTTTCACCCCAATCGTCTTCTTTCTTGACGAAGGGGCGATCAACCTGGTTTTTGCTCCGGCCTCATCAATCACGTCAATCGCCGTATCGGGCAAATGCCGATCCGACAGATAACGGGCCGACAGACTCACGGCCGCGCGCAAGGACTGATGTGAATACTTCACATTGTGATGCTCTTCAAAACGGCTCTTGAGACCCCGCAATATCTCAACTGCCTCGTCCTGTGAAGGTTCGGTAATGTCAATTTTCTGAAATCGCCTGGACAGGGCCCGATCCTTTTCGAAAATCCCTCGATACTCCTTGTATGTGGTAGATCCGATGCACTTGAGATCACCGGATGCCAGCATCGGTTTTAACAGGTTTGAAGCATCCAGGGTTCCGCCAGATACTGCACCTGCGCCAATGATGGTATGAATTTCATCAATGAACAGTATCGCTTCTGACTCGGTACTCATCTCTGCCAGCACCCCTTTCAAGCGCTCCTCGAAATCCCCACGATATTTTGTGCCTGCCAGTAGAGCACCCATGTCAAGCGAATAAATCGTGGCCCTGGACAGCACATCCGGCACATCACCATTCAGGATATTGCGTGCCAGCCCTTCAGCAATTGCAGTCTTACCAACCCCTGCCTCACCCACATATAGCGGATTGTTCTTTCTCCTTCGACACAATATCTGGATGGTACGTTCCACTTCATGCTCACGACCAATCAGTGGATCAATTCGCCCCTCTTTGGCCTGTTCATTGAGGTTAACGGTATAGAGTTCAAGCGGTGTCGAGCCGGAATCCTGCCCGTCTTTTTGTCTATTGTCAGTTTCAGGGGGCGGCAACTGTTCAGCACTCGGATTTTTTGCAATCCGGTGAGAAATGAAGTTGACCACGTCAAATCTGGTTATTTCCTGCTGGCTCAGAAAATAAACGGCAAAGGAATCCTTCTCTCCAAATACCGAAACCAGGACATTATTGCCCTTCACTTCCTTGTTCCCCGAATTCTGGACATGAATGATCGCCCTTTGCAGTACTCTCTGAAAGCCCAGACCCAACTGGGGATTTGCCTCTGCATCTTCGATGTTTGCGGGCACCTCGGTCCGCAAGAAATGCATCAGGTTTTCCTTGAGTTTCGCAATATTTCCACCACAGGCTATCAGCGTATCCCGCGTTTCGCTGTCATCCAGCAAGGCATACAGCAGATGCTCGACAGTCACAACATCATGCCGCTCCTTACGGGCAAGAGATACGGCCTGGGTCAGGGTCGATTCCAGTTGTTCGGAAAGCATTGCCTACTCCCTCTCCATGGTGCACTTCAATGGATGGTTTTCACGGTGTGCCAACCGCATGATCAGGTTAACCTTGGTTTCGGCAATCTCGCGGGGGTACACCCCACACAAGCCAATGCCCTTGGTATGGACTTCAAGCATGATTTTCTGTGCCAATGATTCGTTCATCCCAAATATATGCTTCAATAACTCAACCACAAACTCCATGGGCGTGTAGTCGTCATTCAACAACAGAACCTTGTACATTGGAGGTCGTTTTGGCCTGGCTTTGGACTCCTCGACAACCAGACCTGTCCCGGGATCGTGCTGACCTGGGCCCTGGTTGCTGCCAGCAAGCCATTTGGCGGAAAAGATACAGTCAAGACTAGACATCGGAGATGGCATCAGAGAATGTTGCAAAATTCCAGATATCGGGCCAATGCTCTAAAACGATCCGCCGCCGCAACCACCACACGCACCGCTTCCGCCAACGGATTGAAATACATTGTTAAACACGAAAGTGGTATTGATGCCATCGTCAACATAATCAACCTCGGCGCCACCCAGAAAACTCAGGGCAACAGGGTCGACAACCAGCTTGAAACCATCTTCTCCCTGCATAATGCTGTCACGTACCTCAGCCTTCTCGGCAAAGGTCATGCCGTAGTTCATGCCCGAACAACCACCGCCCGTTACGTAAATCCTGACCGCCTCGGCTTCACCCTTGGTATCCTGAATCAGGCCCGTAATCTTCTCTCTTGCTGATTGAGTAACCTGCAAGTCCTCATCACGTAGTAATTGGTCAAACTCACTCATGGGAATACCTCAAAATATATCGACCAGCGTCAAATCAACATCAATTGGAATGTACAATAATACGGAAACGACAGGCCAGTACGTTCAACAGTCAGTCATGGATAACATGGTTCCATTTTATCGATTCACAACCGAAATGTGAATCCTGAAAATCGATGAATATGAACCCGGGGATAAAATTCATTCGGAGCAAAAACATGCCGCGAACAGTCCAATGCGTATTTCTCAACCAACATCTGGAAGGCCTGGAAAAACCGCCTTATCCAGGCGAACTCGGGATGCGAATCTATAACAACATATCGCAACAGGCATGGCAGCAGTGGCTTGACCAGTCAGTGATGATTATCAACGAATACCAGTTAAATTCAGCAAACCCGGAACATCAGGACCTTATTGAAAAGCACTTGACGGGATTTCTGTTCAATGAAGGAGACGGGGGCAGCACGCCACAAGGATACAACCCGACCTGACAGGCCCGGGGCCGGCCATACCGGCTCTCGAACTCGGCAGGTCCTGTCGAACGGGCGGTCAATGGTGCAAGTCGCTGGCAAGACGCCTTGCCCCCGTAAACAACCGGAAGAAGTTCCCAGTCGTCTGTTCCGCCAGTTCTTCCAGCGAGATCCCTCTCAGGCCTGCCACACATTCGGCAGTATGCACAACAAGAGAAGGTTCATTGGTTTTGCCCCGAAAAGGCACGGGAGCCAGATACGGCGCATCGGTCTCAACCAGAATTCGATCCATGGGTGCCTTTTTTGCAACCTCCCGCAATGTATCGGCGTTCTTGAATGTGACAATCCCTGAAAATGAAATATAGAAACCGAGATCCAGCGCACGCTTCGCCGTTTCCCAGTCTTCGGAAAAACAGTGCATCACGCCACCGCAGGAAACTGCACCAAGGTCTTCCAGGATATCCATGGTGTCCTGCCGGGCTTCTCGAGTGTGAATGATGAGGGGCTTGTTGACTGATTTTGCTGTCTCGACATGCTTTTTGAACCGCTCTCTTTGCCAGGTCAGGTCACCTTCACTTCTGAAGTAGTCCAGTCCCGTTTCCCCAACTGCGACCACGTTTTCATCCTCGGCCAGATCGATCAACTCTTCCGTTGAAGGTTCTTGGCAGTCCTGATAGTTGGGATGCACTCCTACCGATGCAAAAATCTGGTCATGACTACCCGCAAGGTCGGCAATCTGAGGATAGTCCTCAAGGCAGACCGACACACAGAGCATGTAGTCAACATGATTGTCGTGGGCCCTTCGAAGAATTCCGGGCAAGTCATCAGCCAGGGGATCGAAATTGATGTGGCAATGTGAATCAACAAGCTGCATTGGGGAAACTCCTGTGAAACAAGGTGTGCAAACGTGCGTTATGCATTCTATCATCCAGCCCGATCATTCACCGAACAGTCTGCTGGATCGACAGGAAAATGGTATCCAGTGCCAGCTGCTCGTTCAAGCTGCCTCTGGCAATTCGTCGATAACGGCACAAGCGGTCATAGACCTGGAACAACTTCTCTCCCGAGAACCTCTCGGGCATCAAGCCCTGCTCAGTTCCAGCATGCCACCAGGGGATTTTACCAGTAGTCTTCCAGCGAATCACGTCCATGACAAATTCCTGCAGCCATTTGATCACTTCCTCAAAATCCAGCTTGTTCAACGAGATTGACATCTGGTAGGGAGAAGTTGTTTTTTGGCAGACTCCAACCAGCCCCTTGAGCAACTCCTTGTGAGTCTGCAACAGCCCGGTCTCGCAAATTTCCCTTGCCTTGAACGGCGCACCATCGGTCAACTCCAGTGCCAGGTCTACGTCTTCCGATGCTGTCTGACCCTCAAGCCAGGTACGAGCTTGCTCATGGCTTGGTCTTGACAGGTGAATCTGGATACAGCGACTTAGCACGGTGGGCGGCAATCTGGAGGGCTCGGACGAAAGCAGGATCAGCAGCGAATCCCCGGGTGGTTCTTCCAGCAGTTTCAACAAGGCATTGGCTGCATTGATGTTTAATCGATCCGCCGGAATAATCAAGCCTACCTTGCGTGACGCGATATGCGGTCTCTGCATGAAATTTTCGATCAATCCCCGAACATGATCAATTGGAATGATCTTCTTCAGCTGAGCCTTTTTTTCCCTGACTGACTCGTCCTGATAACGATAACTGTATTGACCAATCATCTCGACTCTGCCTTGAACGGACTCTACCTCGTTGCAGACTACATGAAAGTCGGGATGGGAACCCGCGGAAAACAACTGGCAATTCTGACATTCGCCACACCAGGTGTTTCGCTCTCGGTCGATATTGCTGCAAAGGGTGTATTGCACCATTGCAAGACAAAATTCGCGCAATCCATAACCACTAGGCGCAGTAACGATCTGGGCATGGTGCAAATTTTCAGGGGATGCCGTGAAGCTTTCCCAGTTTTCCTGCTGCCAGGATAGCATTTCAGATTCGGTCGTGCTCTTTCTCGACAAGCATATCCAGGGTTTTCCAAATTTCCTGCTTTACCTTGTCAATCTCGGCAGAAGCATCGACAATCCGGATTCGATCGGGGTTTTGTCTGGCTCGCTCAAGATAGGCTTCTCGTACTGTATGCTTGAACTCCCGGTCCTGAAGTTCAAATCGGTCCCTGGCCTGCTCTCTCGCTTTCGTGCGGGCAAGCGATATTTCAACTGGCAAATCCAGGAGTATGGTCAGATCGGGCTCCAGTCCATTCAAGACCCAGTTCTCCAGTAGCCGGATTCTATCCATTGACACTCCTCTGCCACCCCCCTGATAAGCATAGGTTGCATCGATGAATCGGTCAATCACCACCCAGGTGCCGCTCTCCATGGCTGGACGAATCCGTTTTTGAAGATGCTCCATACGCGCCGAAAACATGAGCAGCAATTCAGTCTCTGCATGCATGGCCAGGTCTACACGACGAATCAAGATATCCCTGAGCGCCTCACCCATCTCGGTTCCACCCGGTTCTCGTGTTCGGATAACCGAAATGTTCTGCTGTTCAAGATATGTATGGATGTGATCGATATGCGTAGTCTTCCCCGAACCATCAATCCCTTCAACCGTGATCAGTCGCCCACGATGCATCCGATTATCTCCGTAGCTGGTACTTTCGAACTGCCGCATTATGCTCGGCTAAAGTAGATGAAAACTGATGGCTTCCATCTCCCCTGGCAACAAAGTAATAGGCGTTCGTTTGCGATGGTCTGGCAGCCGCCATGAGTGCTCCTTCTCCCGGAAGTGAAATCGGGGTTGGAGGTAATCCTCCTCGTGTATAAGTATTGTAAGGGTTATCGGTTCGCAAATGCCTACGAGTTATGTTTCCCTTGAATTGATCGCCCAACCCATAAATCACCGTAGGGTCGGCCTGCAGGCGCATGCCCTTGACCAGTCGGTTGTTAAACACGCCGGATATCTGCGGATCTTCACTCCTAAGCAAACTCTCCTTTTCAATAATCGAGGCCATGATCAATAATTCGCGGCGATCTTCAAGGTGCAGGTTGTCGGCCCGGCTCGACCAGGCACGATTCAGGTTCTTCTGCATCTCCCGGAAGGCAATCCGGTATAAATCAAGGTCAGTCTCTCCCTTGTGGTAAAAATAGGTATCCGGATAGAACTGCCCCTCTGGATGCAGGTCGGGGTGGCCGATTTCTGCCATGATCCGCCGGTCTTCCCAGCCGCTGGTGATAATCCGCAAGGCATCTGCATCGTCGAGTTCATCTCTCATCCGACGAAAGGTCCAGCCTTCGAGGACAGTGACTCGATACTGAACCTTGTGATCACCGCTCGATAAATTACGAATCAACTGATCAATGGTCATGGGTTCTTCAAAACTGTATTCACCGAACTGGATATTGTTGCCCAACCCATGATATCGGGCATAGAGCCAATATGGCCAGGACTTGTGAATGCGCTTTTCTTCTTCAAAACGCCGGATGATTGTCGAGAGGGTATCTCCTCGGGTTACAAGTAGCACGTCCCCTTCATCAAACTGGATGGCATCAGCAATGGTTGCATCGTAATCCAGCCAGACACCGGTCGCTATTGCGAGCGCAACTGCCAGAAGCCTCAGGGCAGTTTTTTTGAGTCTTTTCAAGACGAATCGTAGTCAGACCTGGACTGGCACGACAATCATAGGGACTTGCATGCCAAATCATTCATGTCTCAAATCCGGCTAAATACGAGTGATCCATTGGTGCCTCCAAAACCGAATGAATTACTGAGCGCAGCCCTGATTCTAGTGGATCTTGCCTGACCAGGTACATAGTCCAGATCGCACTCGGGGTCGGAGTTTTCCAGATTGATCGTTGGCGGGATGGTCTGCTCGTAAATCGACATCACGGTCATGACTGCCTCTACACCGCCAGCCGCACCAAGCAAATGACCAATCATTGATTTATTCGAGCTGATTGCAATATCTTTGGAGCGATCCTTGAAGCTCGACTTTACAGCCAGAGTCTCCGCGATATCACCAAGCGGGGTAGAGGTTCCATGTGCATTCAGATAGTCAACGTCATCAGTATTCAGTCCGGCATTCTGCATTGCACTATTCATGCATCTCGATGCCCCTTCACCACCCGGAGACGGACCGGTCATGTGATAGGCATCACCACTTAATCCAAATCCCAGCAACTCGGCATAGATACGAGCACCGCGAGCGTATGCATGCTCATATTCTTCCAGTACCATGACGCCGGATCCTTCACTAATCACGAATCCATCGCGATCACGGTCCCATGGTCGAGATGCATGGGCCGGTTCGGCATTACGGGTACTCAATGCCTTGGCCGAAGCAAACCCCGCTACCGAGGTCGGAGTAATTGGCGCTTCGGCACCCCCGGCAACCATAATGTCAGCATCACCATATTCAATCAGCCTTGAAGCTTCACCAATAGAATGGGTGCCAGTCGTACAGGCAGTTACCGAGCAGAGATTGGGCCCCTGCAGGCCATACATGATCGAGAGGTTGCCCGAAATCATGTTGATGATGGTCATTGGAATGTAAAACGGCGAGATTCGCTTTGGATTGTTTTCGGAAAACTGTCCGGCGGTTGCCTCTATGGTCTTGATGCCGCCAATCCCTGATCCAATGTTTACCCCCGCTCGAGTCGCATCAATTTTCGATACATCAATGCCGGAATCCTCGATTGCCCACTTTCCGCAGACAATCCCGAACTGCATAAACCGATCCATCTTGCGAACCTCTTTTGGTGACAGTTCGCACAGGGGATCAAAGTCATTTACCTGACCCGCAAACTTGCAGGAAAAGTCGGTCGCATCGAACTGGGAGATGGCCTCAATCCCGTTCTTGCCATTAACCATGGCCTGCCAGGACTCGTCGAGTCCAATTCCGACAGGCGTGATCGCACTCATGCCAGTTACGACGACTCTTCTTTTCTGGGTCATGGAAGTTTCTGACTAACCGAATTGGAAACAGACTGTCGGATCAGTATCGATGTCCGGCGATGATCAACCATGCACAACATGGAAATACCTGCATCAACGATCAGGTTTTTCCAGAACGGATTGATACCCATCAGGCTACCTTGACTTTCGGAACCTATGCTCTTGATGCGAAGGTCAATTATTGTTGTCGACCGTCAGGTCCGGCATACAGGTTCGGGGTGCCTGTTCTGGCTGTTGCCTGGCCGGTAAGTGAGAATGGGACTAGGTATTGTTTTTAATGTAGTCGATCGCATCTTGAACCTTGACGATGCTTTCCGCCTTTTCGTCGGGTATTTCAGAGTCGAATTCTTCTTCGAGAGCCATGACCAGTTCAACCGTATCCAGTGAGTCAGCACCCAGATCATCGACAAATGACGCGTCAGGCTTAACCTGATCTTCACTTACACCGAGTTGCTCAACAACAACCTTTATGACTCGCTCTTCAATAGTGCTCATCAGAGTAAACCTCCTATATTGTGAGTATGAACGAATAGAAAAAATTTTCGGAATACTATCATGACTTCCTGTTCTCGGGTCATGGCCAGCAATTTCATGCGGTAATTGTAAACAATTGAACACGATCCTGTTCAACAAATTTCATGATTCCCTAGTATTACACACTTGCGCGTTCCGGCGACTTGCCGGAGAAGTGCGGATTATGCCGAAAAAATCGTTTTAATGCACCATCTATTACGTGCCATGCTTTCAGAAGTCATAGAATGACGGGGTTCTCGGCTCATTGGGTTGAGGTGGATCCCCCGCCAGAATCTGCCGTGCACGCACTTCGTTGTCAAAGTTCATCCGGTCGCTGGTATAGACAAACTGTTCAGGATAGAGTTTTTCGAATTCATCCCGATAGCCATCGTCAATGATGACAAACCGTTCAATTTCCGGATGCGCCTCCAGATATTCCCTGACTTCACCTGCCCGGGAATATTCCGGGCCTCTGTCCCCCCATGTTCTTTCGTCTGTCTTGTCCTTGACATAGTAATGGAGTTCGTGAATCCGAAAATAGGCCTTGAGTGCCTCTATGGATTTGCCACGACGCCAATCCGAGCTAAGAACGATCTTAGCCCTGAAATCCTGACAAATACTGCGAATCCGTTCCACTGCACCAATATCCCAGTCGAAGCATATACAACCAAGGTCAAATCTGTCCAGATCGAGATACAGCTCATCCTCGTATTTTTCAGCCAGCGTTTTCAACAGTTCATGCAAATCGTGTCGAAAACGTTTTTGGCTGGAATACGGTTGCAATACCCCGTCAATATCCAGAAAAATCACCGGACGGATACTTGATTCCTGGTTCATTTCAATTTTCTCATCTGTTTTTCAGTCATGTTTTCGCCGCATTTTGTGAAATGTATCTTCATCCGGCATATACCTGCATCCGTGTTACTCATGGCATATACATCCCTCCATTAACATGCAACGTCTGCCCAGTGATGTAATCCCCGGCTTTACTTGCCAAAAACACCACGGACTGTGCTATATCCTCGGGTTCACCTAGTCGGTTCAGCGGTATGTGTGCCAGCATTTTGGAACACTGCTCCTCGGTGAGAACACCTGTCATATCGGTCATGATGAAGCCGGGAGCAATGGCATTGACGGTTATTCCGCGAGGTGCTGTCTCCCTGGCCAGTGATTTTGTGAACCCAATAATTCCAGCCTTGGTCGCAGCATAGTTTGACTGCCCCGGATTGCCGATTGCCCCGATGACGGAAGCGATGTTCACGATCCTGCCGAACCGGGCTTTCATCATGCCTCGCAAGACCGCCCTGGAAGTCCGAAACATGGAAGTCATATTGATCTCGATCAGGTCACTCCATTCATCATCCTTCATTCGGACCAGTAGATTGTCACGGGTAATACCCGCATTATTCACCAGTATCAGGGGGACTCCGGATTCCTTGTTCATGGCATCCATCAACTCCACGATGCCGTTCTGGTCACGCACATCAAGTACCCGACCATGCCCATTCAGGTTTTCGGACTCAAACATGCTGGCGATTCTGTCTGCTCCATCGGCGGTAGTGGCCGTGCCATAAACGATGCCGCCATGCCGGGCCAGACTCAGTGCAACCGCCTTTCCAATCCCACGGCTTGCCCCGGTTACCAGACAAACCCGACCCCTTATATTCCCAGACATATCTTCAACCTGCCTCATGGTTACATCTTGATCATTGCAGACCCCCACGTGAAGCCTCCTCCAAAGCCTTCGATCAATACAAGGTTGCCAGGCTTGATTCGACTGTCCCGGACTCCTTCATCCAGTGCAAGCGGCACTGAAGCCGCCGAAGTATTCCCATGCTTCTCAACGGTCATGATCACTTTTTTTTCAGACAACCCAAGACGCTTGCCAATGGCACCGATAATCCTGCTATTGGCCTGATGCGGAACCAGCCAGTCAATCTGATCCAGGGTCATGCTGTTGGCATCCAGGGTTTCTCTGACAATATCGCTCATGGCAGTTACCGCCCATCGAAAAACCTCACCACCTTCCATCGTCACGTAGGCACCGCCATCCTGCAATTTCCGATAGTTTCGTGATACACCGGTTGGAACACACAGCAAATCCTTGAATCGACCATCGCTGTGCAAATGTGTTGACAATATGCCCGGCTCGTCACTCGGTTCAAGAATAACCGCGCCGGCACCGTCACCGAATAACACGCAGGTTCGTCGGTCACTCCAGTCCAGAATCCGGGAAAACGTCTCTGCGCCTACCACCAGTGCACATTTTGCGCTTCGGGTTCGAATGAACTTGTCGGCCACATCAACTGCAAACAGGAAGCCGGCACATACTGCCTGTACGTCAAAGGCCGGAGGCCCAGTCACACCGAGTCTTTCCTGCAATAGACATGCCGTGCTCGGAAAAACCACGTCCGGCGTTGATGTTGCAACCACAATCAGGTCAATGTCATCACGGGTTTTTCCGGCAGCCTGGATTGCCTTGAGAGATGCCTTTTCAGCGAGATCAGAAGTGAACTCGTCTTCTGCGGCAATTCTGCGCTCCTTTATCCCGGAACGGGCAGTTATCCAGGCATCACTGGTATCAACCATGGTTTCCAGTTCGGTGTTGGTCATGACCCTGTCGGGCAGATAGCCGCCAGTACCGGTTATTCTTGAGAAGAGCATGACTGCAGATATCCTGACCTAGTATGGGAATCACTTATTGTCAGCCACCCGATCAGGTGACTGAACAAATAGTATTTTAACCCCATGTATGGCTACTCGCCCCCGGTAGATGCCGGTAGCTGCCAAAAAGATGAACCTGAATACAAGTCCTACACTATTGCACAGGAGCTGGATACGACCTTGCTGATATTGCCCTGGCCATTCATCAATGACCATTGAGATCGTGAATCTACGCCTCGCATGCCTACTTCTGCATTCCGGTACTGCCTTCTCTACTGTGGAGTACCAGAAGAGATTGCTGCATATATGGCCACCCCTTGATTGGAAGACAGATTTTCACCTCGGCACTCAGCCGAGGATGCAGGAAGATTCCGGATCTTTCCATATGGTTGATGGTTGATGCGTTTTACTGAATCGCTTCGGTTTCCATTCTGGTTGCGATGCGCTGACTGATTCTCTCCACAAGCCCGCTACCTGCAGATTTCATTGCATATTCAATCGCATAACGAAAACCAACAGCGTCTGTACCACCATGCGATTTCACGACCACGGCATTCAACCCAATCAGGTTTGCTCCATTGTATCTTCTGTGATCAAGTCTATTCTTGACGGCATTCAAGGTTGGCCGGGAAACCAGTGCCGAAAGTTTATTGAACATGGAACCCATGAATTCCTGCTTGATTACCGACATGATGAATTGGGCAACACCTTCCGAGGCCTTCAGTGCCACATTGCCGAGTACCCCATCACAAACAATGAGGTCGGTATCGCCCATGAATACATCATCTGCTTCGACATAGCCAATATAGTTCAATGAGCTGTTCTTGAATAATTCTGATGCTGCCTTTATGGTCTCATCACCCTTGCCTTCTTCGACCCCGATATTGAGAAGCCCGACCGTTGGGCTGCTTTTTCCCTCATAGCTTTCGATCAACTGCGAACCCATGATGCCAAACTGAAACAGGATTTCTGGTGAAACATCAACATTTGCACCAAGATCAAGTACATAAGTGAACCCTGTCATCCTGGGTAAAATGGCACAGATAGCCGGACGATCAATGCCACGAATGGTCCCCAAAACAAATTTGGCGGTTCCCATCAGGGCACCGGTATTGCCCGCGCTTACGCAGGCATCGGCAACACCATCCTTGACAAGATTGATGGTGACACGCATTGAAGAGTCTTTTTTCTTGCGGATCGAGAATGCAGGCGGATCATCCATGGCGACAATCTCGGATGCAGGCTGAACGCTAATCCGATCTCTGTTGGCACATCTCTGTTGATCCAGTTTTTCGCGAATTTGAGTCTCTAGTCCGACCAGAATCAATTTGACCTGCTGATGTGAATCGACCACAGTAGCCGAAGCAGGGATGGTGGCTTCCAGTCCATGGTCACCGCCCATGGCATCAATAGCAATCGTAATCATCTGGGAGTTGATGGGGCCTGGGCCTCATCTGCTCTGCGACCTGGGAACTAATTTACCAGTTTGGAACGAACTATTCTTTCTCCTCGGTAGTACCCTTCTCGAGTAACATGATGACGTCTGTGTAGCTCACCTGTTGTATTATCAATGGATAACGTAGATGACCTGACCCCGTCATGGGATCTTCGCATCCCTCTTTTCGAGGGGGTTTTTCGATTTTGTTGAACAGCCATATGCCAGTTTCTGAAAGCGAAATGAGTCGTTACGCGCGTGCCCATCACGGATATGAAGACCATGCATGACGGGACCACTCAATCTGCGGGAGAACTCAGTTGTTGTTGAATACAGGCCCAATGACCTGCCATACTGTCGAATCTTTGATCCTGAATAGTTGCGTGATAGTATAAACTGTTTTGAAAGTCTGGTCAAAGTCCGGATATTGTCGTTTCGCAACATATATCCTCATGCTTTTCCATTTTTTCGTGAATCCATCAGTATATTTTTTTCTCATGAATCTTTCTGCACAGAACATGGACATCTCGGTCATACCGACCTATCTTGAGAGCCAATCCTCTCCGGATGACAACCATTATGTGTTTGCCTATACGGTGAACATCGTAAATCGTGGCGATCGACCGGCAAAATTGCTGACTCGGCACTGGATTATCACGGATGCAAATGGCAAGGTTGAAGAAGTCAGGGGACCTGGGGTGGTTGGGGAATTCCCGCACTTGCGGCCTGGTGAGAGCTTCGAGTATACCTCGGGCACGATTATCCAGACCCCTCTGGGGGCCATGACCGGCAGTTATCAGATGTGTGATGATGAAGGAAACAGGTTTGATGCTGCCATTCCGGCGTTCACCCTCTCAGCCGGGGTAGTACTGCATTAGACAGATGGCACATTGCCGTCTTTTCGATCATGCGGAACAGTAGATGAATATTGGCCCGCATCTCTTGCGTATGCCTTGTTGCCCATGACCCAGGTTTCCCGAATCGCACGATCATCACCGAGCATCTGCAGCACGAACAATTTCTCCATCACCGAAGAGGTATTCTGGAGTCTTAAGCGAATCAGGTCGGTTGGCGCATAGTCAAGAATGATAAAGTCGGCTTCCTTGCCCATTTCAAAATTGCCGATATAACGATCGAGATCCAACGCTCTCGCACCGCCCAGAGTGCTCATGTATACTGAACGCACCGGCGACAGGTTGTACTGCCGAAGCTGCTGAACCTTGTAGGCCTGGTTGATGGTGCGCAGCATCGAAAAGGAATCCCCTCCTGCAACATCAGTACCCATACCCACACTGACTCCATGGAAATCTGCTTTTTCGAGGTCGAACATTCCACTGCCGATAAACAGGTTGGAAGCCGGGCAGTATGCAATGCTTGAACCCGTCTCCTTCAGTCTTTGCCATTCGCGGTCACAAAGGTGGATACCATGGGCAAAAACAGACCTTCGACCCAATAGTGAATAACGATCATAGACATCCAGATAATCCCGGCAATTCGGAAAAAATTCCCTGACCAGGTTACATTCCTCGGGATTTTCGGCAAGGTGGGTCTGGAAATGGATATCGGGAAACTCGTTGAGTAACCGTCCGGCTGAAGCCAACTGCTCTGCGGTAGATGTAATCGCAAATCGAGGCGTAACGGCATAACCGAGACGTCCCTTGCCGTGCCATTTTTCAATCAGGTCTCGACTTTGCTCATATCCCGACAGTACGGTATCGGTCAAGCCCTCCGGTGCATTCCGATCCATCATCACCTTGCCGCAGACCATACGCGTATTCAGGTGATTGGCCTCCTCAAAAAATGCATCGACCGACTGTGGGTGTACCGTTGCAAAGACCATGGCGCTGGTGGTTCCGTTTCGAAGCAGCTCCCGGATGAAGAATTCAGCCATGGACCTGCATTTTCCGGGATCGGCAAATGTCATCTCTGCTGGGAAGGTGTATTGCTCAAGCCACTCGATCAGTCTTGTACCGTAACTGGCAATAACCTCTGTCTGGGGATAGTGGACATGTGTATCAATGAAGCCGGGCAGGATGAGTCCATGCTCATGCCTGATGACCGGTACGTCGTCAGGAAGCTGTTCGGACAGATGCTTTTCAGGACCACAGTTCACGATGTATCCGTCTTCAATGAGCAACAGCCCTTTCTCAAAGTACTCCCATGCACCATTGTCATTCCGTGAAGGGTCTTCCAGACAGTGCAAAATTTCTCCTTGATGTGCAATCAATGTCATGATGATATCCGTTCAGTTGAATTTTTCATTGAGGGAATGTTTAATGATGTGTTACAGCTTGACTGACATATCGGCATTGGATAAAACAGGGATGATCAACCCACATACCACCCAATGAACAAGAACCATCTACAGTGTAATGGGAATATCCCCTGATAGGTGTCCGCATTTTCGGGACTGTCTGGTTATCTGCGAATGGTGTTACCGGAAAATTCCATTTTCTGCATGAGATTAACCGCAGTATACATGTCATGTGGAATTTGTGTTATGGATACCTGTAAGGTGGATACCGATTGGCCATGGGCATCTGGTTCTTTGGAGAAGAAGGATAAAAGACACAAAATCTGTCCGGCATGACAATCAAGAACGTGTCTGGATGTAGTGGAATTTCACTATCTCCAGTCAAGCCATGCAACTGAGTTATTTTCATGAAAATCTCGAAATTGAATAATCTTGATCCTGTCGAGGCTGCACAGGTATTTGAACAGTGCTGCACAGCTTCGGCCTGGGTTCGAAAAATGATCGAACGACGTCCTTATGATTCGCTTCAGGTTCTCAAGCTACAGGCCACCAATATCTGGGAAACCATGCAAACGGATGACCTGCTGGAAGCTTTTGCCGGCCATCCGAAAATCGGTGACTTGTCCTCTCTCAAGGAAAAGTTTCATAATACCCTCGCGAATGCCTCAAGGGAACAGTCGGGAACCAAGTCTGCCTCTGCCCTGGTTCTGGAAGAACTTGCCAGATACAACAGGGATTACGAAGACAAGTTCGGATTCATATTTATCGTGTTTGCCAGTGGCAAGTCTGCCGAGGAAATGCTGGACATTATCAAGGCCAGAATCCATAATGACTTTTCAGAAGAAATTCTGATTGCAGCGGGTGAGCAGTTGAAAATTACTCAACTGCGTATCGACCGCCTGATCGCCCCGAATCATTGAAATCCGATTGCAGCCGTCCCATGAACAGAATCACGACCCACATCCTCGATACCTCGAACGGAAAACCTGCTGCAGATATTGATGTCCAGTTGCTGGTGCAACGGGAAACCATCTGGGAAACACTCGGCAAAGGACAAACCGACACCGATGGCCGTACGGGGTTTCTTCCTGCTGACACCGATGGTCCACTCCAGGCGGGAAACTACAAAATCAGATTCTCCACGGAACAGTACTTCAAGGAACAGGGAATAGATACGTTCTACCCCTGGGTTGAAATCGCATTCAAGCTGCCGGACAACGCCGGGCATTACCATGTCCCTCTCTTGATTAGTCCTTTTGGCTTTACCACCTACCGCGGCAGTTGATGCATCAGTCATTTCAGACTGAAATTCTTGTCGGCCAGTCCAATAAAATAATGTCACACAGAACGGTGTCATGGTATATTCCGTCATCTCATCAGTTGTTCTCCAGAGTTCCTTTTTTCTCTGGACAGGTTGTCCCGTAGATTTGTGAGGATACATATGCTGACCCGCAATTTCCGACCTTCAGAATCCCTTGATTCGGTATTCCTTCCCATTGAAAAGGCTTCTGGACTACCCAATCCATGCTATACAGATACTGCATTGTTTGATCTCGAAAGAAGTCAGGTAATGGCCTGCAACTGGGTTGCGATTGCCTTTGAGAATGCCCTGCAGGACAACTCGGTTCATCCCATTGATTTCATGGGCATTCCTATTTTACTGACCCGCTCCAGACATGATCAGGTTCGAGTCTTTCACAATGTCTGCAGCCACAGGGGAATGCGCCTAGTCTCCGAATCCAGGAAAATTTCTGGCCTGATAACCTGTCAATACCATGCATGGACTTATTCTGTCAGTGGAGATCTTGTCTCAACACCAAACATAGGCGGTATAGGCATCAATACTCTTCCGGATTTTGAATGCTCCGGCAAGGGGTTAAAGGAAATTCGTTCACATATCTGGATGGGCGTGATTTTCATCAACCTTGATGGACAGGCCCCGGCATTTGAACAGGCCCAGAGGCCCGCTATTCAAAGAACAAACGAATTGATTGGGAAGTCGGGTGAGAGAGAGATGAGAACTTCCCGGGAAGATCGAGTTGACATGGTGGTTAACTGCAACTGGAAACTTGTCGTCGAGAACTATCTGGAAGCCTACCATCTCCCCGTGATTCACCCTGCACTGAACTGTTATTCCCCGCTAAAGGAACACCATTGCAGGATTTACGGGCAGAACATGGCCGGACAATGGACCACAACCTTCGATCCCAAACTCGATGATGGGAACCACTTGCCCATGTTCCCCGATTGGGACCCTGAAATGCTGATGATCGGCGAGTATCCGGTTATTTACCCCAATCTGCTCATGGGAATTCAGGCAAACCATATATTTCTTGGTATCCTTTATCCTCTGGATGTCGATCGAACACGCGAAGAATTTCAGATTTTCTATTGCCGGGATGAGTCATTCGATAAGTCTTACGACAAGGTTCGTGCCGACAATCTATCGACATGGTCCAATGTATTTCAGGAGGATGTCGAGCCCTGCGAACGGATGCAGGCTGGACGGCAATCTCCTGGCTATACGGGCGGATCATTTTCTCCGGCACTGGATGTCTGTGCCCACCATTTTCATCAGTGGATTGCCAGTCATTACCGTGCAAAATCCGATACCCCAGGCAATGACCCGAAATTCCATCAGGATTCGGTTAATGGGTCTGTGCGTGATACTGCGAAAACTCCGGACCCCTATGGATTTCGGTAAGCGGCTTCTGCTGTTCATGGCAGGATATTGTCCTGACCGTTCTCTCGTAGCAGTCCTTCCTCTCCTGTAGCGCACATTCCACAATTCAGCCTGTTGACGCAGGAACGCATCAAGATTCATGTGGATAGTGCAACTGACCCTTGCTGTCCGGGTAATGGTACGAATCATGCCGCAATGACAACACAAGCTCCAATGTCACTGGAATATATCATTTCCAGTCTTTTCATGCCTCATCTACCGCTCATGACCCAATTCTTCGATGCATAGCCCTACTCATGGCGAACAAGATCGCACATATACTTCTCGGTATTCACTTGTTTCACCACGGATGAGTCTGCTTGGTTTCAATGCGCCGCAAAACTCTTCAGAACAAGAAGTCCGCACTTGACCGAACCACTGATTCCACCATTGTCCAGTCTGAGCAACACTGTACGAAGTGTCATGATGACAGTATGCGCAAGTGGGTCATTCGTACCAACTGCAAGAAAACTGGATATCACGCCGTGCTTTTCAGCAATTTGAACCATTTAATTGAGAAGCACAGTCTTCCCCTCCTAAGTCCGACCAGCATGAGGCTCTGGGCGGGTCGGCACACCTTGTTTCCCTGGGCCGCGACATCCGCCGCGGCAAGAATACTGTCTCTTCCTGCAAGCTCTGGAGGCGGTGTTCCGACACCTGGTGCAAAAGGGTTGGTCAGAGGACCCACAAGAAGTTAAAGGAAGTTTGGCAAGTGTATGGATATGACAATAAACGTTCTATAACCTCTAGGAGAGACATCCTGTGAATGGATGCGGCATGAACGGCAATCACCCAGACATACTGGATAGAAGGTCATTTTTTCTGGCGCTGGATGTCTATGTGGTCATCATTTCCATCTGTAGATTGCCCCGTCGTTATTGCTCGAATTTTGGCATCACAAGCAATGAAGTTCCTCCAGAGAAAACCCGGTCTGCTCTTGTTGACATGCATGCCTTGAAAGATGGATTCCATACAGTTACGCAATTACCCTGCATTATTTTGGGGAAACATTGTCAATCAACAATATCGATTCCTCAATTCAACAACAAGGTAATGGAATGATTCGCCGCTCCATATGAGACAGGTACTGGTCCATTTTCCTGATCTCAGGTTGCAATGATTCCATTATTGGGTTTTCAAAAAGTCTGGAATTTCAATTCATCAAGCGTGTTGACTTAAATCCAGAGGCAAAATGCGACAGGGATGGCCATGGTTTTCCAGAAAGCCTATCAGGTCATGTCGTGCGATAGACACAGTTGCTGAATTATCAAGCGGGTGCACAAACAACAAGTCATGATCCAACAATACTTCATCAATATAAAACTGGACCTCACTTTCGCGATCATTCAAGAGAGCGAGGGGGCTGACTGATCCCGGAAGCACACCCAGATAACGCATCAATCTCTCAGGACTGCAGAACGAAAAACGCCGGGCACCCAATACCTGAGCCACATCGTCAAGGACAATCTTGCGACTTTCATGCAACGTGAGCAACCACATCCTTCCCTTCTTGTTTTTCAGGAATAAATTCTTGACCTGACCTTCATCTCCCGCGCCCTTCGGTCTTATTGACCGTGCCTGTTCAACCGTGAATATCGGCTGGTGGTATATCACCTCATAACCAATACCTGCAGCATCCAGCATTTCATACAATTGATCGGGAGCCATTGCAGTATGTTCATTCATGGGATAGCCAACTGCCTCCATTGTTCCAAAGTGGGTGGCCGAATTGCACAGAGGCCGGCAAGAAGCAAAAGACCAGCCAGCACCAGAATCAGTATTTCGTCCCCAATCCAGTGCACTTACCATCTGGGACGGTATAAAGAGTTTCCGGCAAAGGCCTGTATTATGACGTATCTGGATAATCCATACAGCCAGAAACCCGCCAATCCGACTATGCACCAGCCGGGTTATATTCAAAACACGATAAAGTCACAACCAGACATTGCGTGCACCGAACGGAAAAAATCGCACCGCAGATAAAATATTGAAGATGATGGTGGTGATGCTCGATAAAACTTGCGGGAATCTTGATTGGGTCTTGCTGCATACTCCGTACCTTTCGGCATCAGGTATATTGCACAATCAATATAGCCTCGGCACTCCGGTCAACGCCTGACCCCATCGAAGCAGTCAGCTTCCTGTAGCCATAGGCCCGCTTCATGGTCTCTCCAAAAAGCGGACATTTTATGTGTTACCAAACCGGACAGTTTATGTGCTCGCAACACTCGCAACATGGTAAACATGCCAGAGTGCGTTCACTACCGTATAATCACCGGTCATATTTTTGAGCAATTCAATGACCAGAAAAGATGTCTGAAAGCGACTTCCTCCCGACCCTCCATAACGACCCTTCCCTAGAACCTGAACTACTATCAATCGCCGAGTTCACGGAAAAAGCGTATCTGCAATACTCGATGTATGTCATTCTGGATCGGGCCCTGCCATTCATCGGTGATGGGCTAAAGCCGGTTCAGCGAAGAATAGTATATGCAATGTCCGATCTCGGGCTTCATGCCACTGCCAAATTCAAGAAATCAGCCCGTACTGTCGGTGATGTTCTTGGCAAGTTTCACCCACATGGGGACTCGGCCTGTTACGAAGCAATGGTTCTTATGGCACAGCCCTTCAGCTATAGGTATCCACTGATCGATGGTCAGGGCAATTGGGGAAGTCAGGACGATCCCAAATCCTTCGCTGCAATGCGCTATACGGAATCAAGATTGACCCACTATGCAAAATTACTGCTTAGTGAACTGGATCAAGGCACGGTTGAGTGGACCCCGAATTTCGATGGCACCCTTGAAGAACCAAAATCCCTACCCGCCCGGCTCCCCAATGTGCTGTTGAACGGTGCTTCGGGTATTGCTGTTGGCATGGCCACCGATATTCCACCCCACAATGCTCGAGAAGTGGTCAATGCCTGCCTGCAATTGCTTCGCAAGAAATCATCAAGCGTTGAAGAACTGTGTGAATACATTCAGGGTCCGGACTTTCCGACTGCTGCAGAAATCGCATCTTCCCGAGAAGAGATTCTCGAATGCTATCGCACAGGCCTGGGAGCGATCAGACAGCGGGCGAAATGGACAAAACAGGGAAACGACATCATTATCGATGCCCTGCCCTATCAGACTTCTGGCTCGAAGATTCTTGAACAACTGGGGGCCCAGTTGAAGAGCAAGAAGCTGCCAATGGTCTCGGATATCCGTGATGAGTCCGATCACGAACATCCAACCCGACTGGTGATTGAGTTGGGGTCCAGACTCCAGGATTCCGAGACTCTCATGCAACATCTGTTCGCTACCACTGATCTGGAGAAAAATTACCGGGTCAACATGAACATGATTGGGCTCGATGGGCGTCCTCGGGTTTTCAACCTCAAGGCCCTGCTCAGTGAATGGATCCAATATCGGCTACAAGTCGTCCGCAAACGTTTGGAGTTTCGATATGGCAAGGTGAAAGATCGCTTGCATATACTGGAAGGGCTACTCGCTGCATACCTCAATCTCGATGAAGTCATTCGTATTATCCGTTTCAGTGACCATCCTTTTGAAGAACTGAAAAGCCATTTCAACCTGTCTGACACTCAGTGCAATGCCATTCTCGATACGCGTCTTCGCAATCTGGCCAGACTTGAAGAGATGAAAATCCGCGAAGAGCAGGAAGAACTGCATGCAGAAGAGAAAAATCTGGAGAAACTGCTTGGGTCTGACACCGCTCTCATCAAACTGGTGCGCACCGAACTGAAGGAAGATGCCGAGAAATATGGCGACGACCGACGCTCTGTAATTATCGAACGCCCAACTGCGAAAGCACTCCGCGAAGCCGACTTGATTTCTGCCGATCGGATTACCGTTATACTGTCTGAACAGGGGTGGATACGAGCAGCCAAAGGGCATGATATCGATGGCAACACCCTGAACTACAAGACTGGAGACAGTTATCTGGATTCTACGAAGGGAAAATCGAATGAGCTGTTATTGACACTGGACTCGCATGGCCGAACCTACACACTGCCGGCCCATACCCTGCCCTCGGCGAAAAGTTACGGTGAGCCACTCAGCAGCTACCTGAATCCAAAGGCCGGTGCGATCTTTCTGGGTTTGATGATGGGCAAGGCAGACACCGAATACCTACTGTCAACAGACAAGGGATACGGCATCGTCGCACCACTCGGCGAGATTACATCGCGGGCCAAGGCCGGCAAGGCAACCCTGTCGGTCCCAAAAGGGTCAAAAGTACTGAAGCCTTGTCTGGTTGAAGAGTATGAAAATGATTTTGTGGCACTGTTGACCAGCCATGGACGATTATTGTTGCTACCGGTTGGTCTTTTGAGCCATGCTTCGAAAGGTAAGGGTCTGCAAATCATCAAGCTCGGAAAGGACAAGGCCCTTGCAGAACCGGAGCGGGTGATCTCGGTAGAAACCTTTCGCGAGGGCGAATGCTTGAAGATTCATCGTGGGAATACCTATCTCAATCTCAAGCCAAACAGTTTCGATACCTACCTGCATTTCGACAGGGCATGCCGAGGCAAACCCCTGCCCAGGGGATATCAAAAAGCGGATCGGATTGAAAGAGTACCGAATGACCCCCATAACTAGATCGGTGATTACATCTGTCTACCCAAATTCAGTATTCCTGTCTACAGTCTACAACCTTACTCAATATGAACAATCAGATCCTGCACTCCGAAATCAACCACCTTGAATTACTCAATCGCGGCAAAGTCCGGGACATCCATGTTCTGGGGGATGATCATCTGCTTATTGTTACCACTGATAGAATTTCAGCCTTCGATGTAATCCTGAACCAGCCAATTCCAGGCAAGGGCGGGGTGTTGAACCGGATTTCCAATTTCTGGTTCAACCGAATCTCGCACCTGCTCCCGAACCACCTGTCTGACATGGATTTATCCGAGGCAATTCCGAACCCCGAAATGAGACACAATTTGGGTGATCGTGCGATTATCGTCAAGAAGCTCAAGCCCTTGCCCATTGAAGCTATTGTCAGGGGATACTTGATCGGCTCCGGCTGGAAGGATTATCAGGCTACAGGTTCAGTTTGCGGAATCACCTTGCCAGAAAAACTCCGACAGGCAGACCAGCTTCCAGAAGCAATCTTTACGCCTTCTACCAAGGCGGAAGCAGGCGAGCACGATCAGAACATCAGTTATGATGAATGTGTTCGATTACTTGGAGATTCGCTGGCAGAAAAAGTCAGGAACCTGAGCCTGCAAATCTATACAGAAGCCGCAATTTATGCCCGGGGACGAGGCATCGTCATTGCGGATACCAAGTTTGAATTTGGTATTGACGATGCAGGTGTGCTGTATCTGATTGATGAGGTACTGACTCCCGATTCCTCAAGATTCTGGCCGGTCAGCCATTATGAACCGGGTAGCAGTCCTCCGAGTTACGATAAGCAATTCGTGAGAGATTATCTTGAAACACTGGATTGGAATAAGCGGCCACCGGCTCCGGACCTCCCCGAGAACATCATTCAGCAGACGGCAGACAAATATCGAGAGGCGGAACTCAGCCTGACCGGAAAGTAACAAAAGGCAGCTTGAGTCGTTCAGTCATTCCGCTAGCGACATTGCATGGAAGCCACATACTGACATTAAAATGGCTTTTCGCATCCCCGGTCACACTTTGAGTACAACATTATCCCTGCCATCGCATAAGCACGCAGTTCTCATGCAATGGCAGCACGGGTAATACGAAATCAGGACAAGGAAACCGTTTATTGGATTGTCCCGCTTTCCTTGAGATATTCGCTATCCGGAAAGTTCAACTCAAGTACACTTCTTGAATCATCAGCCAAATCTTCCATATCCATGCGGTTATAGCTTTGCAACAGAACCCCGAGTGCACTCTCGACTGCTGGCGAGGTCGAAAAGTTTTCGATTACCCTTTCTGCCCGGTTCACGGCCGCAACATATGCTTCCCGTTTGAAGTAGAACTTGGCGATATTTACCTCGTACTCCGCCAGGCTATCCTTCATTTCCTTGGCTTGCTTGCGTGAAGCCGGCGCATATTCACTGTCAGGAAACTGTTCATAGGAATTTTGGAATGCTTCCAGTGCTTCAAGCATATTGGTTGCGTCACGACCCGAGAGGTCATCTTTTCCCAGGAGCACACCGATCAGGCTTTTGTCTTCCTTGAAGCTAACCAGTCCCTTTATATAATAGGCATAGGCAACTGACTCATTGGTGGGATGAAGCTTGATGAACCGGTCTGCCGAGGCCTTGACCATAGCAATATCACCAAAACGGTAATACGCGTAGATGGTATCAACCATTGCCTGTATCGCATGCTCGCCATAGGGGTACTCGGCCTCAATCCGACGCAAGGTTTCGACCGCTTCTTCCCATTCGTTTTCAGCCATTTGCTCCTGAGCGCGTGAATACAGTTCTTCCGCCGCCGGAACCGGGCCTTCCTCATCATCGTCATCATTGCCAAACAGAGCACAGCCAGTGAGCAAAATCGCGCATAACATGACAGTGCAGAAACTATGAGCCCGAAACGTTGACCGAAGTATATGTTGGCCTTGCTGCTTGAATGTTGTAAACATGGTGAAATGGACTGGGAAGATTACGAATAAAAGTTACGTGGAATCAAGAGAAAACGACTAGGCCCTCACTATAAACGAGAGTGCGCTTGCTCTTTTATAACTGGACTCACGGCCGTTAGAATCATTTTTCCTGCCAATTGTGGGATTGACTGTTCTACAAGGAACCCTGAACGAGCATTTTGGAATTATATACTTTTGATGGCCCTCGTGGATGACCAACTCACCATTGCGCAAATCTCATATTTGCCATATCGTCAAAGTGCCTCGACACGCATCTCCAGCAGGGTTCTATCGCCAAACACCATGCCGATCAGGTGAACCGGTTCTCCACGACCCCGATACTTCTCTGCATACCTTTTTTCCCGTATCTGCTTGATTGCACTGTCGAGAGTCTGTTCCACTTCCGTGCCCTCTTC
>JAJEAV010000077.1 GCA_022822625.1 Gammaproteobacteria bacterium
ATGGCGATAGGCAAGATGCGCTCTCTTGTGTAAAACTGGATCATGCACACGAAAGATATCCACATTGTCAGACAAGGCCAGTGAAATTCCCAGTGTTTCAATATCCCTGTTCTGGACCTCACTACTGAATTCCTTCATGAACGACTTGCGGGAATGTCCAACTAGAAGCCGCAAGCCGCAATCGCGGATTTGCTGACACGCACCAAGCAGCTCCAACGATTGCAATGAGTCCTTTCCAAACCCTATGCCGGGATCAATAATGATTCTGTCAAAATCTACATCCTGGCTTGACCAGTAATCCATGCGTTCTTCAATCCATGTCTTGACCTGGGTAATGGCACTTTCACCCCTGTCAAGCTTCAGCCTGGGATTGACTGGCACAGATACGCTGTGCATGGCAATCACGTCACAGTGGTTTTCCCTGGCTATTGCACACATCTCTGAATTGCCCAAACCCCCTACATCATTGATATAGTCAATACCGAAGTCAACGGCCCTTTCCATCGTCTGCCAATGATGGCTGTCAACCGATATACGAGGGGCTAACGGGTCTCCTTGCATCTTCTCTCGAAACAGTTGTAATGTCGGCCCCAATCGATGCCATTCCTCTTCTGGGTCGACTGGATCCGCATTCGGGCGAGTCGATTCCGCTCCAAAATCGACAATCTGGACTCCCTGCCGGATAAGGTAATCAAGCGTTGCCTCCAGTTTGCAGGAATCGGAAAGCTTGCCATCCCCTGAAAATGAATCCGGAGTCAAATTGACAATACCCATCCACAAGGGTTCGCAATTGACAATCTGACTCATCTCGAAAATGCTGCTTTCCATTCCGGGCACAGTCATCTCGGGAACCAGATGTAGCAATGGCGTCAAAACAAAACCTCGTTTGGAAATGCCCGGATGAGGAATGCACAAGTCCGGATCCTGTATCTGCTCAAGGTTCCAAACCAGCAGGTCGATATCGATCGGTCGAGGCGACCACTTGGGGCCGGGGGTACGCCCCATTTCCGACTCAATCCTTTTTGCTACAGCGAGACCTTCTCCAGGGTGGAAGTCGCTCTTGCACTCGACCACACAGTTCAGGTATGGCCGTGTCCAATCTGGCTCGGCATTCTCACCGAGCATGGCAGGAGTTTCGACCACAGGCGAGATTCGCAGGACATCAAACCCATTCTGATCCAGTTTGACGATCGCCCTTCTCAGATTATCACGTCTCTCGCCCTGATTGGATCCCAGACCCAGATAGATCATGAGCCTATCGTCCTAGTGTGTCGACCAGATCATCAAGAAACTGACCACCTTTTTCTATCTGTTCAAGATCGATGTATTCATCAGGCTTATGTGCCTGCTCAATACTGCCAGGACCACAAATTACTGTAGGTATCCCGAACTTCTGAAAATGTCCTCCCTCAGTCCCGTAACTGACCTTGCCTGCCGGGGTTTCAATGCCCAGTATCCCCGATACCATCTTTATGACTGGGTCATCCTGGAAAGTATCCATGCTGGGAAACTCGGCCAGACTCTGCCACTCGATGCCAGTTTGAGGGTCAATTGCCTGCATGCCTGGCTTGATTTCGGCCTCGGCATAAGCCTGTACCTCCTCAAACAACTCTTTCGGCTCTACATTGGGCAGGGCACGAACCTCAAAATCAAACTGGCAATGCGACGGTATGATATTGTTCACGGTGCCTCCATGAATTACTCCGCAATGCAGCGAGGTATATGGAGGGTCAAAACCCTCGTCAAATGGACCATTTTCGATGATCCGTTGCTGGATCTGGTCAACTTTCGTGATGATTTTTGCAGCAGCCGTGACCGCATTTACCCCCTGATTGATCAGCGATGAGTGGGCAGATTTCCCATGCACATGGCAACGCTTGAAGAACATCCCCTTGTGTGCGCCAACCGGATGCAAACTCGTTGGTTCACCAACTATGCAGGCTCTGGGCTGTGGAGACTTTCGCTTTAGTTCATCAAGCAATTTGGGAACCCCCAGACACCCTACTTCTTCGTCATAGGAAAAGGCAAAGTGAACAGGTATGGGCAAATCCGCTTCCAGAATACGCTCAATACGACTTAGACAAAGAGCAATGAAGCCCTTCATGTCCGCGACCCCTCTTCCATAAAGCATCGAATCGCGGACTTCTGTACGAAACGGATCACTCGACCAGTCCTGTCCATCAACCGGCACCACATCCGTATGCCCGGACAACACAATACCTGGAGCAGTCGAATTGCCAAGCGTCGCAAACAAATTGGCTTTTTTACTGTCGTCGCTATGTGTTAATTCAAAAGGTATGCGATGCGGCTCCAAAAGAGCAATGACATACTCGATCAGTTGAAGATTCGAATTCCGGCTGGTGGTATCGAACGCCACCAGGTCCTGAAGTAAGGCGAGAGCAGATTTTTCTGTCATAATGTATGTTCCATATATCCCTGCATTGATGCTATGCAGAAAGTGCAAAATAATTCGCTATGATCATTCAGGAATTATACACCTATCCCGTAAAGTCCTTGGCTGGTATACGGATTGATCATGCATGTCTATTGAATACCGGCTTCGAATTTGATCGTCGATGGATGGTGATCGATCCCAACGGGACCTTCATGACTCAACGATCATGTCCACAAATGTCGCTGGTACAGACCAGACTGGAGAATAACCAACTCGTTTTATCGACTTTCGGGATGGAGGATATCGCAGTACCCGGTCCAGATGAAACTGGTCACCGGACCCCCGTAGAAGTTTGGGGTGATAAGGTGAATGCCATAATTCACGAGGACCACGTCAACGCATGGCTTAGCGATGCACTGGGCAAAGAGTGCAAACTGGCCTATTTTCCCGCTTCGGAAACCCGGGCCTGCGACCCGCATGTCGCACACGAGGGAGACTCGACCCTATTCGCCGATGGTTTTCCGCTGTTGTTGACAAATCAGGCTTCACTTGATGACCTTAACCGCCGCCTGAACCAACCGGTGGGAATGGAACGCTTCCGACCCAACATCGTTGTTGGGGGTCAGATCCCTTTTGAGGAAGACCACTGGAGGCAGATCGAAATCAACGGTATTACCTTGCGATTCGCTCAATGTTGTGCCCGATGCTCTGTGCCAACCGTGAATCCCGGTACCGGGATAATGGAAGGACCCGAACCGATACGAACGCTTTCCGAATACCGGACAGGGTGTGATGGCGAGGTCTACTTTGGAATCAACATGATTCCCGAATCTGACGGAATTATAGGCATTCGCAATGAAATCACTGTAATCAGCCAATCATGAGTCTTTCGAATGGGAATTATCTTCTTGTCGATGAGGAAGGGCGATGCTGTTGCTTGGCGGTGACAAGAGCACGCAACAGCAAGAACATCGAGAAGGCCCACGATCTTGCAAATGAACTGATGAAAGGAGGGGATCGATGACCAAGTCTGTGAAAGAAGATGTGCGTGCGTTAGCCAACACACGGCTGTGGGACCCCATGGAGTTTCTGGAGACCCCGGATGATGTAATCGCCTATCTCGAAGCGGCTTTCGAGGACGGTAATCCGTGCGTGATTGCCGTTGCGATGGACGATGTCGCTCGTCGCCGGGGCATGACCTCCGTCGTAGCCAAGGCTGGACTCGGCAGGAAAAGCCTGTAAAAGGCGCCTTCGCGAGATGAAAATCCACGTTTCGCAACGGTACTCAACATTCTGTCAGCCATGGGTCTCCGGCTTTTTCCGCTGATGAAGGATCGTGAAGGGGTTGAACCGGACAGGGTTGACGAGGTTGATTGATCCAGCGGATTCGCGTTGCCCGCACCGACCTCTTCGTGCTGAGCGGAGAACGACTTCCGTCTTTAGCGCAACGTGCGTCTGACTATCGATAACGGACGCCAGAGAGTGTCGGAGATACCGCTGACCATGAACGGAGTGCAATTCCTCAAGCTGACCGGGGATGCGCGAGCGTTCAGACAGTCAGCTTGGCTTGTAGAGCAAGAGATACGCCGACTGGAAGTCAGGCAGGGAGATCTTTCGCCGGTTGGCGGTCCAACCGGGTGGCCTTCACACAGCGTGTGGGAATCGCTAAAGATGGTCAGTCATTTCAATCTTGCGGTCTCCCTTGAACTCAGATTGAAGTGTCTGCTGCATCTGGTCGGAGTCGTTCCGTACAAGGGCTTCGACGGACATTGTCTTGGCAAGCTGTATAGCCAATTCAGCGATACTGAAGGACCCACCGTCGCGAAACTGGAAGAGTTGTTTCGGGAAGCAACGACAGACTTCCCGTTCGATCTGTTTGCATTCCTTAGCACCGACGATCCTAGAGTTCCTGCAAGGCCGGGGAACCGGGAGTTGGGCACCCTAACGGGCTTCTTCGCGTATATGGATGAAGATGTAGAACTGTGGAGGAAGAGGTACTCGTGGGAATAGGCAACCGGCAGGCAGTGGCAAGACTATCTCGATGACTTGAACGCATTTTTCGTGTTCCTCGACAAGACGGAAGACATGGCGATACAAATGGCTCGAGAGCAGGGCATTGTTCGCTAGCCATCTGACTGCTCTTTGATAGAGGAGGGCTTTTCTAGTCGGAAGTTTGACGAAAGATGACACTCCTTCGCATGGTGCCAGCGGGTCGTGGTGCAACCGGATTGGGCTGTCGTCGAGTTGGCTGTCGACCGCTTTGCGAACGCTATGGCCTCCCACAACCCGGAACCAACTCCACATCTTCATGCGTTCAGGCTCGCTTCCGAATTGAAAAACACTTCTTTAATATGCTCTTAAAAGCATACTAAGTATATTAATATGCTTTTAAGAGCATATTCTTTGCCTCAGGGCAATTTTCAGTAGTACAATGAGGGGAATGCCGAACTGCTTGAACTGCATGACTGCCAAAAACATATTGACATCTACCCCTCCCTACCCTGTTGAGGATACTCTGAATCAGTTGGGGGTGAACCTGCGAATCGCAAGACTGAGAAGAAATCTGACAATTGAGGACGTTGCCGAGAAAATTGGTACCGGTCCGCGTTCGGTTTCCAATGCAGAGCAAGGCAGACCCTCCACTGGAATCGCAGTATACATTGCACTGTTATGGGTATACGACTTGCTTGAACCTTTTGGAAAAGTCGCAGACCCGACACTTGACATAGAGGGACAGTCACTGCCCCCCGGTCGCCAGAGAGCGCGTACCCGCTATGCAAAAAGAATGGATAACAACTTTTAGTCTTGCTCAATGAAACGCGAGTGCTACGTATATCTGGCACTACCCGGTGAGACCGGGTTCGTAACGGCCGGCAAGTTTGAACAAACCGTAGACCAAGACAGGATTCCGGTGGGCAGATTCATCTATGCACAAAGCTATCTTGAACGCTCAAATGCTGTTGCCATTGATCCGATCGAACTCAAGCTGACACGACAGGTTTTCGAGACGAGACGGCTCGACGGAATTTTTGGGGCACTTCGTGATGCGAGCCCGGATTACTGGGGCCGACGGGTAATCGAAAAACATTCAGGCAGGAGCGATCTGGGTGAATTCGACTACCTGCTTTATTCGCCAGAAGAGCGGGCAGGTGCCTTGAGTTTCGGGCTGAATAAAGAACCTCCCATGCCAAGGCAAGTGCTTTCATGCACCCTTCATTTAGCCGAACTGCAACAGATGGCCGATGCAGTCATTGCCGATTCAGAGCTGCCGGAAAGCAGCAATGCCGATCAGGTTAGAGAACTGCTACTTGCCGGCACGTCCATGGGTGGTGCACGCCCGAAAGCAGTCATTGAAGACGATAACAGCCTGTGGATTGCAAAATTCAACCATCCGAACGATCGTTGGAATCATGCACGTGTTGAACATTCCATGTTGAAACTTGCCCGTGAATGTGGCATTCAGACCGCGGAGAGCCGCATTGTGCAAGCGGGCAATCAGGATGTGCTTCTCGTCAAGCGCTTTGATCGTGCCAAGGTTGATACTGGCTATCGTCGAGCGCGCCTGTTGAGTGCCCTGACAATACTGCGTGCGGAAGAGTCCTATTCATCACGCCATAAGTGGTCCTACATCTTGCTGTCCGAAGAGTTGCGTCGAATCTCGTCAAAACCACTACAGGATGCCCAGGAATTGTTTCGACGCATGTGCTTCAACGCATTGATCTCGAATACGGATGATCATCCGAGAAATCACGCCATCATCGCAATGGATGCGAACTGGCACCTGTCTCCCGCCTACGACCTGGTTCCGTCAACACCGATTGGAATTCAACGGCGCGATCTTGCCCTGATTTGTGGCGATGCGGGCCGCTACGCAAATTTCAGGAACCTGTTGTCACAACACCAGCGATATCTACTGAAACGAGAAGGAGCAGAAACTGCGATCCATGACATGGAGCAAATCGTGCGTAATCGCTGGTACAGGATTGCGAGGAACGAAGGTGTGACGGAAAAGGATTGCGAGCGAATTTCAGGGGCATTTTTGTATCCCGGATTTTGGCTGGACTCCAGTTAAGGCAAATTGAAAGCCAGTAACCTCAGGATTGATGACTGCCTATCGACAGCCGATCTCAATAGCCTCTCACTCGTTGCTCCACTGTTATTCCCTGATCCATTGTTTTTGAGTTACACCGCAATACCAGGCATATGTGCTTTCTGCCTGTCCTTCCATGGGGGATACTTGTGAATTCTGGCTCATTCCCAGCGACTGAATTGCCATGGATATCGATCACGAACAAATGATATCAGCATGGCGGATTATCGGTATATAATACCGCCTCGATCAACTTACCGAGAGCACTTGAACCGAAAATTTCATGGCAAAAGAAGAAAGTATAGAAATGGAGGGCGTAATCGTTGAGGCCCTGCCCAATACCCAGTTTCGAGTCGAACTCGAAAACGGACACGAGATTATCGCGCACATCTCCGGCAAGATGCGCAAACACTACATACGCATTCTGCGAGGCGACAAGGTTACCGTACAACTCACTCCTTATGATTTGACGAAAGGACGAATTACCTTCCGCTCGCGCTAACCCTCAACTGGCGTATGTACACGGCTACGGTCAGCCCGGCAGCTAACCACCCTAAAACGCCTGAAACAACAATCACTCTTGCCCAGTACGTGAAGGCAAAAGGCTGAATCCTGAAATCGCTGCCATATAGACTGGCCAGTCGGTTGACCGGCTCCCCAAACACGCCCAGACAGATTACAACCAGAAACAGGGCAACCAGAGATCCGGCAATCCCGATAATCAGGCCATAGTACAAAAATGGTCTGGCGATAAACAGGGAAGTCGCCCCCAGCTGGTCAAGCAGTTGAACCTCTTCATTTCGACTCAGAACCACTGTTCGTATCGTATTGCCAGCGATCAAAACCACACCCAACCCCATGACCGTACCGATCACAAAGGAAATACTCTGAAACAAAGAGGCTACCGCCTCAAAACGTTCTCGCCAGATCCGGTCGTACGTAACACTGTCAACCAACGGAATTCTTTTCAGACGCTCAATGAGCAGTTTCGTATTCTCGACATCAATGTTTTCAACCGTGCTGACCACAAGAATTTCAGGCAGGGGATTGTTCGGCAACCTGTCCAATATACCGGACAGGCCGGATTCCCGCCTGAATTCATCAAATGCCTGTTCTCGAGGGACATGTCGAACATCTTCGATCCTGGGCGAGACCAGTAGATCAAGCATCAGGTTACGTATCTCCTGATCGGAACCCGCCTGCTGGTCTCCGGCATCCTCTGGCGGTGACAAGAACAGGACAATAGTATTGGCGTTCTGATATTTTTCAGCAACCCGGTTCATGGATTCAGTGAGCTTGTACAGGAGCAACGGCATTGATATTGCAAAACCCAGAATCACGATGGTCAGACCGGAAGATAGCGGCGCTCTGGCAAATCGGGCAAGGGCATCTCCCATGGCGGTCCAATGCCTGTGGATCATGCTGTTCACAGGGGTTCATCCACGACCAGTTGTCCGCGATCCAGCATCAGGCATCCAGCCGCAGGATTATTGAGGTGCCGGTAATCGTGCGTGGCAATCACAACGGTAGTTTCATGTTCCTGAAGCCGGAAAAAAATCCTCATCACTTCATCTGCCAGATCAGGATCAAGATTGCCAGTCGGTTCATCAGCAAGAATCAAGTCAGGTCGACCAACCATTGCACGGGCAATTCCGACCCGTTGTTGTTCGCCGACCGACAGCATGTCCGGATACGATTCTGCCAGGTGCTTCAAGCTTACAAGATCCAGGGCGGCCCGAACTCGACTTCGGCATTTGTGTTCCGGCATGCCGGCCACGACCAACGGCAAGGCAACATTGCGCTCGACAGTTCGATCAGCCAGCAGTCTGTGTTCCTGAAATACAAACCCAACGTTTCGCCGATACCTTGAAACACCTCTTCCCCACAATTCCGCAAGATCCTGGTTGTCCACAAACACCTGACCACTGGTCGCAATCTCATTTAGCGCAATAAGCCTGAGCATGGTGGTCTTGCCTGCCCCGGAATGTCCAGTGATGAAGGTGATCGACCCCTCCGGTATGTACAACGAAAGGTTCTTTAGCGCCAGCATTCCGTTGCGATATTTTTTGCTGACATTGCGGAAAATGATCATGGCAGGATTATGCTTGTGAAGATTCTTCCGTATCCATGTCTGGCACCAGAGCTGCGGCAAACTCCCTTGCAGAGAATTCACTCAAGTCATCCACTCCCTCGCCAACCCCGATGAATCGGACAGGCAACCTGAAATCGTTGGCCAATGCGACAACAACCCCACCCTTTGCCGTGCCGTCCAGTTTCGTGACACAAATACCGGTAAGCGGCAGGGTTTTCTGGAAGTTTTCAACCTGGGACAGGACATTCTGTCCATTAGTAGCATCTACCGTGATCAGAATCTGATGGGGTGCAGTTTCATCAATCTTGCCGATGACTCTTTTCATCTTCTGCAGTTGATCCATCAAGTCGCCGTGCGTATGCTGGCGTCCAGCCGAGTCAATCAACAGATAATCCATGTTTTTTGCGTATGCGGAATTCATCGCGTCATAAGCGACTGCCGCCGCATCCGAACCAATCGACTGTGCAATAACCGGAACGTCAAGCCGTTTTCCCCACGCCTGAAGCTGTTCAACTGCCGCCGCGCGGAACGTATCGCCAGCTGCCATCATTACCGAATGCCCCCTGCTCTTGTAGTAATTGGCAAGCTTCGCCAGAGTGGTGGTTTTACCAACGCCATTTACGCCGACCATGAGAATTACCTGGGGTTTGGCAGTCTCTCCGTCCCAGGCATCGTTCTGGCCTGACAAAATATCCAGTAATGAAGCCTCAAGGAGAGACCCCAGTTCCGGGATGCCGTCAACCCTGTTGCGCCTTGCCGATTTTTTCAGTTGTTCGACAATTTCCCGAGCCGTATGTACTCCAAAATCTGCCATAATCAGGTGGTCTTCCAATTCTTCATAGGCCGCATCGTCCAGCGAACCAGTTCTGGAGAACAATCCACCCAGACTGTTGGTCAAGGACTCACGAGTCTTGGAAAGAAAACCGAATAATCCCTTTTTTTGCTTCATAGCTATACGTTGAGGTCACGAGCTTGTGAAAAAATATGTGTCTGCCGACCGATTCCATCGATATGGTAACATCTATGTGGATATTCCATATTTCATGATGCAGATAACTTCGCGTGAGCGGTAAAGGCAAAATCCGAATTATCGGAGGAAAATGGAAGCGGCGTACCCTGCATTTTCCATCCTTGCCAGACCTCCGGCCATCGCCCGATGCGAGCCGTGAAACCCTGTTCAACTGGCTTGGTTCCAAAATCATTGAAAGTCATTGTCTGGATTTGTTCGCTGGAAGTGGTTCACTGGGATTCGAGGCAGCCTCACGTGGTGCATCCCGGGTTGATCTGGTGGAATCTCATCCAGCCGCATACCGTGCCATGGCCAGAAATTGTCAAACAATACAGGCAGGACAATCGGTAGTTGCCCATCATCAGGATGCCATACGCTATCTGGAACGGACCAAGATGCAGTATGATATTGTATTCCTTGATCCACCTTTCAGGAAGAATATACTTCCGTTGACATTTGAGACACTGGTTGGACAAAAACGACTCGGGAAATCAGCAATCATTTATGTGGAATTTCATTCCGCTCAACCGCCTGTATCCTTTCCTGAAGGATGGGCAGTTGTGCATCGCATATCCCACGGGAATTCTAGTTCAGTATTGATTAACACTAATTCTCAGATCCAATGAGCAGAACCGCCATCTATCCGGGAACCTTTGATCCATTAACCAACGGGCATTCTGAAGTGGTCAATCGTGCCTGCAGAATGTTTGATCGGGTAATTGTTGCAATTGCCGACAATCCGGAAAAATCCCCCCTGTTTTCCCTGGATGAAAGAATTGATCTTGCCAGACAGGTGCTTGGAGACGAAAAAGGCATTCATATTCAGGGGTTTTCGGGACTGTTGATTGATTTTGCACAAGAGTGCCGGGCACAGATCATTATCCGGGGATTAAGGGCTGTCTCTGATTTCGAATATGAGTTTCAGCTGGCTTCCATGAATCGCAAACTCGCCAGTTCAATCGAAACCGTGTTCTTGACCCCGTCTGAACAAAACACCTTCGTCTCGGCCAGTCTGGTCAAGGAAATCGCCAAATACGGTGGGGATATCAGTTCATTTGTAGATACTGCTGTCCATACTGCCCTGAAAAACAAATTCTGCTGATCTCCCAGTATGGCCCTGTTTATCACTGATGACTGCATCAACTGTGATGTATGTGAACCGGAATGCCCCAATCAGGCAATTTATCAGGGAGAGTTGATTTATGAGATTGACTGGATGCGCTGTACTGAGTGTGTTGGCCACTCGGAGAAAAGTCTTTGTGTTGAGATTTGCCCTGTCGACTGCATCCTGCCTGATCCATCTCATCTGGAAACAAAAGACGATCTGTTTTTAAAATACCAGCAACTCATGGAAGTCTCGAATGCCGCGAGTTCATGACTCTTGCAGGGTTCGGCAATAAACTTGCCGCTCTCGGCGGGCATAATCGACATCGTCATGCGGTCCATATCAGTGGCGATGCTAGTTCCAGTCTGAGAGTTGCCCTTGAGCTTGGTTCGGAAATCAGGAATGGACCTCGTATCCTGTATGGGAAATCTATCCCTGCTGCCGCGAACCCGGACTTCATCACTCTCGACAACAAGAAAGCCGCTCGTCAATATCTGGGAGGCGAACTGGGTTGTGTGATCATTGATTGTCATACGCTCTTTGACCCTGATGCAGTAGGCATCCTTTCCGGATGCATTCGTTCCGGAGGAGTCATGATCTTCGTGACTCCCCCTTTATCCGAATGGCCGGAACTCCCTGAAACACTGCCTTTGAATACACAAGACACGCCATCAACCTATTTGGGTCGGATCGCAGGAGTTTTGGGGAATTGTCGACAACTCATTCGAGTTTCGCCTGAAAGCATGGTTGAGCCTTGCCTGCCTGAGATTGTTTCATCTTCCGTGTCGGAAGTTGACTACAGCGAGCAAAGATCTGCTATCCATGCAGTCAAGACAATCAACGACCATCCTTTCACTGGGACGGTTGTCCTTGAATCGGATCGGGGACGAGGAAAATCTGCCGCACTCGGGATTGCAGCTCGGGAGCTGGTCCGCGAAAAAGGTTATCGCATTGGCGTAACCGGGCACGGGCATCGTTCAACCGAGACCTTGCTTGCACATGCCTTACGGGACTCGGAGGGAAACGTAGAAAAACTTCGCTACTATTCCCCTGACCTATTGATTGAAACAAGGCAGAACATTGACCTGCTTCTGATTGATGAAGCAGCCACCTTGCCGCTGTCGATCCTGAAGAGGTTGCTGGGCATGTATCCGTATATTGCATTTGCCACCACGGTCCATGGGTATGAGGGCACCGGAAAAGGGTTTTCAGTCAAGTTTCATGAAATCCTGAATCAGCAAAAACCGGCGTGGCGGTTAATCAAGCTTGAACATCCTATCCGGTGGAGTCGCAATGATCCACTGGAAACCTTGATAAACCGACTGTTGTTGCTTGATGCTGAACCAGACTCCGGTTTCCAACAAAGGCCGATAACGGCCACATCATTCGTTGAATATGATCCCGTGCGCCTGATTGAAGACGAAGGCAAACTTTGCAGTTTATATGCAATTCTAGCCCGAGCCCATTATCGCACTACGCCATCAGACCTTATGCGAATTCTGGATGGTGGCGACTTGCGGGTGTTTGGGCTGGAAGATCAAGACGGAAATATTCTATCCGTAGCCCTGATCACAATCGAAGGTCAATTACCCGAAGAGTTGGTTGAGCAAATCACCGTGAACCGACGCAGACCAAAAAACCACCTGTTACCCGTGGCATTATGTACACAACTGGGTTTCTGTAAAGCATTGGCTATGCGCGTAGTTCGCATAATCCGAATTGCAGTCAATCCAAGTGTTTCCGGATGTTCTTATGGGAAACAACTCATGTCAAGAATCATCAGTCACCTTGAAGCGGGCTTTGACCTAATCGGTGCCTCGTTTGGTCTTGATAGTCCGTTATATGAATTCTGGATGGAATCCGGGTTTTCACTGGTGCGGATTGGTGTCCGGAAAAATCGCAGTACGGGTACTCATTCAGGACTGGTCATTCGCGGCTTGAGCGATCAGGGGAAAAAACTGGCAAGAGATGCCGCAAACCGGTTTTCCCGTAATCTTCCTTCGCAAATCCCCCTGTACTTTCAGGATATGGATCGGCAATTACTTGATCTGGTTTCCGAGAGCAATGCTTGTACACCCCTGTCATCTCCCCTGACTTCCCAGGATTATGTAGATTTGCATTCGTTTGCCTCAGGGCACTGCAACCCTGATCGGGTCTCAGCAGCTCTTGCTCTGTTTGCAGAAAGTATCCTTGCATCAGAAATGCCCTGTCTTGGAGAGGCTGATCGAGAGTTAATTCGTCACCGCTTGATCCTTCACCGTCCATGGTCGGCTATTTTTCAGCCTTCTCCATCAAACGAACCCATCAGTAGGCGCGAAGGCCTGATGCACTTGAGGCGGATCGTTTCAAACTGCCTCGATGATTTGTCAAACAACAGTTGAGTAGCCCACCAGAATTCTCCCGGACATGAAAGCCGGGATTGGGAAACTATAACTGATGAGCCGTTTCCGGGTCGTTGTATACGAGTAAACGGGGCTATTTCGACGTGTCTACTCGGACCATTCTGGTTCTATTGAAGAAATCTTCTCCATGATTTCCCGGAGAGTAAAACGTTGCTTTTTGAGTGCCTGAATTTTCCTTATCCGACCAACCAGTTCCGGGGAATAAAGTTGATAGCCAACATCCGTGACTTCAGCAACATCCAACAGTCCCTGTTTTGTCCAATGGCGGATAGTTGAATTCCTTTCGCCAACCTGTTTGGCGAGTTCACCTATTTTGAGTAACTTGTATTCTTTTACGGGTTTCGGGTTTTTTCCGGATGCGGCCGACAGGTAAATATTCAGGGACCGATCTACTGCCCTGGCAATGATTTTCAAATAGTCTTCCCTGGACCCTCCAAGCTGGGCTTTTTCCAATGACCTGATATAGGCCAGGCGATCGCGCTTACGAATGATGGCAGCAGGATACCCAGACATCAGCAGGATCATATTCATCAAGATCCTTGCGCTACGTCCATTACCATCGGTAAACGGATGAATGGTAACCAGCCGATAGTGAGCTTCTGCCGAAAATTCAACCGGATGGAGTTCTTGATCGCTTGCCAGCCATTCGGCAAAATCGCACATAAGGTCAGGAACCGTAGCTGGGTTGGGCAATACGACAGTTGAGCCGGAAATTCGGACTGGAACAGAACGATAATGTCCAGCATTGGCATCATCAATTCCTTTCAGGATTACCCCATGAATATGCAAAATGTCATTCTCGACAAGATGACCGGGGTCGTGATTGACCTGCTCCTTAATCCAGTCAAGTGCCTGAGCATGGTTGACTGCCTCGAGGTGTTCCCTGAGTAATTTTCCTCCAATCGTAATCCCCTTTTCAACAACCAGTGCCGTTTCCCTGCGATTTAGCGTGTTTCCCTCAATCGCGTTACTGGTATAAGTAAGTTCCACCCGAAACCAGTCGTCCAAATTTCGAACAAGGTCATCCGGCAATGGGCGCAAGGCGTCCAATGCCTGTTTTTTATCCGTCAGCCTATTAAAATTCATGTATAAACCATAAACTATAACGTTTTGGTTTTCAAGTCAAATTCAGAAAAATTGCCGATAATCTCTGCTCCCGGCTTTCCCTGCCATTCTGTTTGGAAGCAACCGCAATACGGGTATAGACGTAGAAATCGAACAAGGCAGATTTTATCTGGCCCCAATTCCACTATGAAGTGCAACACCCCGTTCTGGGTTATATCTCACATCTCGTGCATCAAGGTGCAATTCAAAAAAGTACTGATGATGCTTATTACATTCCCATTGCATCATTTCGTAGTTTCTTGTTGAACAAGGCAGTCTCAAACTAAATCTGGAAACATCTGGATCGTAAATTTCTTGTTTCATAGTGGTAATTGGGGTAGCTTTTGTGGGGCCGGATAATCATTTCCAGGCTTGATACACAACCATGCCACTATGCTAAATAGTCAGGCCATGAACGTAGAAACCCGAACAGGCCGTCGTCCACTGCCGACTGGCATTCAAACGTTTAGCCGGCTTCGGAGCAGGGGCTGTTACCATGTCGACAAGACACCCCTGATTCGCCAGATGATCGAAGAGGGGGATTTCTACTTTCTCTCCCGTCCCCGCCGTTTCGGCAAGAGCCTGCTGTACATGGGTTTCAGGACGACACGGGTTGATGTCAAGGCAGAGGAGGCTTCAAGCCACGGCCGTTCGGACATGGTGCTGCTACACGAGAACCAGGTGTTCGTGCTTGAATTCAAGATGGTGAAAGACAAAACAGAAACCGAACAGGGACTCGACAGTGCGATCACGCAGATACGGGGAAGAGGGTATGCAGAGAAGTATCGGGACCGTGGAGAACCGGTTCACCTGATCGGCATGGTGTTTGGTCGAAAGGAAAGAAACCTGCTGGAAATTCGTGTCGAGGAACTTTGACAGCATGTCAAGGAGATCAATCGCCCCGGAGTGTTGCGCTTCGGGGTGGAATTGGGGTAACAAGTATGTCCTTGAGCGCGGCCAGAAATTGCTCATTCTCCTCGGGTCTGCCGACTGTCACACGTAAACATTGATCCAACTGATCATCGGTACCATGCAGGTTCTTGATTAATACTCCATGATTCAGGAGTTCACGATAAACCCGCTCTGCATCCGAGACTCGAAACAGATGGAAATTAGCCGCACTTGGAAAGACCATGACTCCATCAATAGCCTGGAGTTCTTCGAACTGCTTCTTTCTTTCCCGGATGATTGAGGCAGTCTGTTCCTTCAGTAGACCAGCATTGTCCAGAATCAGCGATGCACTCAATTGTGTTAGTGAATTGATGTTGTACGGGAAACGGACTTTGCTGATTTCCTGTCCCCATTTGTAATTAGCCACGGCCAGACCCAATCTGAGGCCTGCCAACCCAGTCTTGCTAAGGGTTCTGATAACGACAAGATTCGGACGTTTGGGAACCTCATTCAGATAGGATCTCTCACTGAAGGCGTGATATGCCTCATCAATGACTACCAGTCCATTTGCAGCATCCAGAATTTCCTGAAGTACTTTTGTGTCAAACAAGTTGCCCGTTGGATTGTTTGGATATGCGATAAAGATACAAGCCGGGTCATAATACCGGATAGCGCGAATCATTTCCTCACCGTCCAGGGAAAAGTCTTTACTCAATGGCACCCCGATAAAATCAGTAGATGTGTACAGGCAAATTTGCCGGTACATCGAAAATGAAGGCGATGGCGCAATGACCGTCCGACCTCGTCCACCCAGCATCAAGATCAGCATCTGGATCAATTCATCAGACCCATTGCCCAGCACCAGGGAGCATGATTCAGGCAGATCAATATATCTAGACAGGCGTTCCCTGAGTTCCCGACAGTCGGCATCGGGATAGCGGTTGACGGAGACCCGGGCAAGTGCCCCTGCCCACTCGCTAACCAGTGATTCTGGAAGTGAATACGGATTCTCCATGGCATCAAGCTTCACCATCCCCGATGCATCCGGCACCCTGTATTCAGACATTGATCGAATCTGGTCCGGAACCCATCGTTGTACAGACTGTTTCGCAAGGTCATCAATGGATGGAGCAGGACTTTTTCCGACATGTGCTCGATACTCGGCAGAACGCTGATGGGCTGTCAGGCCCTCACTGTGTGCCATGGTTGCCGCTATTCGCGCAAGCCTTCTGGATCCGTCCGGGGAGAGATTGACAATACTGCTTCGCTTCTGGAAATCATAGACTCCCAACGGGGAGCTGAACCTTGCGGTTCCGGATGTCGGCAGGACATGATTCGGCCCGGCACAATAATCGCCCAGCACCTCGGCACTGTATTTGCCTACGAAAATGGCCCCTGCATGTCGTATTTTCGATACGACATCCTCTGGATTTGACACCATCAATTCAAGGTGCTCGGGAGCGATGTGATTGGCGACTTCAACTGCCTCGGAAAGGTTTCCGACTCGAATCAGGGCTCCGTTAGCGGAGAGGGACGCCTCGATAATTTTGCGGCGTTCCATGTCGGGGAGCAACCTGTCGATAGCCAAGGTCACTGCTTCACCAAGTTTCGGGTCGGTCACGATTGCAATAGATTGTGCCATCTCATCGTGTTCGGCCTGGGCAAACATGTCCATGGCCACCCACTCGGGGTCTGCGGAGGAATCGGCGATCACCAGAACTTCAGAGGGACCCGCTATCATGTCAATCCCCACCTTCCCGAAAACCTGTTTCTTGGCGGTAGCCACATAGGCATTTCCCGGACCTACGATCTTGTCGACCGCAGGAATGCTTTCTGTCCCATAAGCCAGTGCAGCAACCGCCTGGGCTCCTCCAACAGTAAAGACGCGATCCACCCCGGCAATCCGAGCGGCGGCCATGACTGCAGGATTGACTTCATCATTCGGCATGGGCACAACCATGACTATCTCGGAGACCCCCGCCACTCTTGCAGGGATTGCGGTCATTAGAACCGAGGATGGATATGCAGCAGTGCCGCCGGGCACATATACACCGACCCGGTCAATGGCAGAGATTGACTGCCCAAGCTGCGTGCCGTCCTCGTCCACGCATTTCCAGGATTCGAGCCGTTCCTTCTCGTGAAACCATCGTATTCTTTCAGCTGCTGCGAGGAGCGCCTGTTTCAGCTCGGGGTCGACTTGATCGGCAATGTCCCGAACTTGAAGAGCGGATAATTCCAGATTCTCGATATCGATTTTCCGCCTGTCGAATTTTCGGGTTAATTCGAGCAAGGCCTGATCGCCTTCAGAACGAACTTTGGCGATAATGGATCGAACAGCTTCATCTACATTTTCTGCTTCCTGACTACCTCTCTTGAGAAGTCCATTCAGGTTTGCGTAGAAGTCGCCTTGGCAATAATTGAGATGCGCTATCATCTGTCGAAATTCGCGGATATTTTCTTTATGGCTATTATTGACTGAGACAGACTATCGAAAAAACCACCTGTGATAAAGCAACCCCAATTCCACTATGAAGTAATGGAATTCGGCAATCGTCTAATCCTGATATGGTTAGATTCCAGCTTTCAACTTCTTTTCGAGGGATGTGCCTAGAATGGCCTTTAAAATTCTTATGCTGGCAAGCCATTCAGAAATCTCTTCTGCTTTCCGTGAACGATCATCATTGTTTTTGAACACACAGAAAACTTTTTGAGATTACCCAGCAATTTGATCAAACTGAATAACCCCTGGCCAATCAATCTTCATCGCTTTCTCAGGAGAATCATTAGATTCAGTACCTTTCTTTATTCGAGTCGTTCTCTTTGAGATACTGATTCGTCCGATACTGATGTAGCGATTATCATAACCATCAAGAAAATCTGTCTTGCCCCAAAATTCCATCCCAATACTTTGACAATATCGGATTAGGCAATGTGCGCCCTTTAGCTGGTTGACAATCTTGTTCCATTTGTCTTTTCTGCTCTTCAATTCGATATAAATTATTTTCCTCTTCTTTGCGCTGATAACAACGAAGTCAGCTCTTTTGCATTCATCATTTTCACATTTGAAAAACCTGTTAGCATCAGGAAAGGAATCTGCCTTTATAACAAGTACATCACTTGGTGGATTCTTAATGCTTACAGTGTATTTTGCTCCAATGGATTCTGTGAGTTCAATCATAGACTCATTATTGCTATACCTTTGCTTTGCCAAAGCAGATTCATTGAGCATCCCTGATAGAATTTCCATGTCAGTCTTCACTACTTTCTCCCCAAACGATCTCGTCCTGGATTCGGTTCATCTCCTGGATTGTAGTATCAAAACTTCGTGCCTCTATCCCATCTTCACTGATGTCTGCCTGATTGAAGGTTATTCGCCTCTTTCTTCTTGCTCCGTCCAATGCGACCAGACCTTCTTCAGCAATATACACCCTGACCTTTTCCGAATCTAGAAACTCAGACTCCATGTACCCTTCCCTTTCAGCAATATCCATAAGTCTGTCCTGCCTCTGATTGAGCATAATAAGAGTGTTGAGTTCCTTGATGATGTAATCGCTGTGCGTGGTGATAAACACCTTTATTCCAAGATTTACCAGCCTGGCAAATAGCCGAGCTACCCGCCTCTGATTTTCTGGATGCAGATTTAACTCAGGTTCATCAACCATGAGCAAGTCTCCCTCGGCTGCCTTATGACGAATATAGAAACCAATATCAAGCAGGGACCTAACCGCACTCGAACTCTCATCCATGGTCAGTTTTATCTGGGCTTTCTTCTTGGGAACAAAATACAGTTCATCCTTTTTAACGACATATTCCCCACCAATGATATCGGCAAAATCGTCAAGAAGCTCTGGGTGCTGGTCGGATATAAAGCTTTCCTTTCTTGAAATATCTTCAAGTTGACGAGTGAATTCAACATTCGATTTCACAGGAAGAGCATAATCGGAATACACCTTGGACAGGAACCTCAAAGGATTGAGTTCTTTTTCTTTCGAATTTATTTCTTCAAGCAACCTGTTACGCGCAAAATTGAGCTCATTTCTGAATATCGCAACTCCTGTTCTTTCCGCGCTTGCAATGAAGGGTTGAGGGAAATAATGGCCGAAAATAATATCCTTGATGGCAGTGCTGATGACTTCGTGTAGTAACTCTTCGGGGATTTTCAACTTCTTCTTTTCAACAAGAAGCGATATGGTTACAAAAGATGAATCGGAATGCTTGTTGATCGAAAACAAGTCTGTCTTCGCTGCCCCCATTAAGCGGGTATATTTTGAAGCTGGCTGAATTGCCTTGAAATCCAGATGTGCTAAAAATTGACTATCCTTGAAACGTTTTTCCGATGATGCGAAAATATGCGGAAGATGCTCAGAATATCTCTTGCAACCTGATTTAACGATCTTTCTTGCGCCACTGATATATTTCTGAAGATCTAATTGAATACTCCCCTCACTCAAAAGGCTGGCAAATTCCTGATCCGGTATTCTGATTGAGAAAAACCTTTGCCAGGAATCCAGAAAACCATACAAGGCATATGTTGCATATGTTTTTCCTGTATTGTTTTCACCGCAGATTATAGTTAAATCGGCCAGCGTGAATTCAGCCTTTCCAATTACACCAAGTTGTTTTATCTCGATTTTCATCATTATGACTGGAAAATCATGTCAGTACTCTCCTTGAAGGCACCTCATGCTATCCTTGCCCTTTGTTTGATTTCCCGCTTTTGTCTCATATGCGATTGTTGGGGATAACGATCGGAGAAAAATCACGGTAGGCATTCACCCGAATATTATATGCCCACAAACCAACCCATGAATAAATCCATCAGGCACCCTGATCAACACGATTGGCAAAACTTCCACCAGGAATTCTTTTGATGCTGGCACCAATTTGTGCCAGTTTTTCGTCGATGCACTCATAACCCCGATCAATATGGTAGATTCGGTCGATGGTGGTCTCGCCTTCTGCAATCAAGCCCGCCAGGACCAGGCAGGCCGATGCCCTGAGATCCGTTGCCATGACCGGCGCACCATTAAGCCTGCTTACCCCCTGAATAACCGCAGTATTTCCATCAAGCTCAATATTTGCACCCATCCGTCTTAACTCATGAATATGCATAAAGCGATTTTCAAAGACAGTCTCGACTACAGTCGAAATTCCATCTGCAACAGAGTTAAGCAAGACAAACTGCGCCTGCATGTCGGTAGGAAACCCGGGATACGGTGAGGTCCTGATGCCAACCGGTTGAATGGGATTCCCTGGCGATTCCAGAGAGACCCAATCCTCTCCGACCTCAATCAATGCCCCAGCCTCAACCAGCTTGCCCAATACCGCTTCCATGTGATGGGGCTGTACATCCCTCAGCTTGATTTTTCCACCTGACACCAGAGCTGCCAGCAAAAATGTTCCGGCTTCAATGCGATCGGGTATTACCCGATGATGAGTACCCCCCAGTTCTTCGACGCCGTCAATCACAATCTGATCGGTTCCCGCACCTTCTATTCTTGCTCCCATTTCTCTCAAGGCACTGGCAAGATCGACTATTTCGGGTTCTCTGGCCGCATTCTCAATCACCGTGGTACCCTTGGCAAGCGTTGCAGCCATCATGAGGTTTTCCGTTCCAGTGACCGAAATCATATCCATGAATATTCTTGTTCCCCTGAGGCGCTTCGCTTTCGCCTTGATGTATCCGCCCTCAAAAATGATATCCGTGCCCATGGCCTCAAGCCCTTTGAGGTGCAGATTCACGGGACGGGACCCTATGGCGCAGCCTCCCGGCAGAGATACTTCTGCCCGGCCATATCGAGCCAGCAGGGGGCCCAGTACCAAGATAGATGCCCTCATGGTCTTGACCAGTCCGTAGGGGGCGACTGCACTGTTCAAGGTCGAGGTATTGACTTCGATAGACATTTTTTCATCGACCTGCAACTCGACACCCATTTGACCCAATAACTCCATCGTGGTGGTGATATCATTGAGATGCGGAACATTGCTGATTACCGTCGCCTCTCTTGTCAGCAGGGAAGATATCATGAGAGGCAATGCGGCATTCTTTGCCCCCGAGATGCGTATCTCACCCATTAGAGGGTTGCCACCAGTTGCTATTAATTTATCCATATATCCTGTTCAGGCCGGTTTGGATTCACGACACCATCTATTGACAAGGTGAACCGGGCAGTCTGAATGCCCGACCAGATTTTCCATTGTGGTCCAAGGCGAATTACTAGAATTCCTACTGTTTTTGGGAATTATAGGGCCGATGTGGCACATCATCTTGAGGATGTGGATTTTCCAGATCGGAAAAGTACCTGACCCTGTTCAGTTCAACGCTTATTTGTCAAATCATGAATCATGCCATAATATTACTGAAGAATAACGAATGATGAATATCAAAATGACTCGAATGGTGAACTGTAGAAAACTGGGGAAAATGGCCGAAGGACTGGAAAATCCAACTTGGCCAGGCGAGCTTGGGCAACGTATCTTTGAAGAAATCTCCATTGAAGCCTGGCAGGATTGGCTTGGCAAACAAACTATCTTGATCAACGAATATAAATTAAACCCAAGGGACCGGGAGCACAAAAGATACCTGATCCAGCAAATGGAAGCCTATCTATTCGGTGATGGCATTGAATTGCCCGAGGCCTGGAACAAGTAGCAGAGGGATCGCAAGGCATACTCTACAAAAGAATATGTCAGTAACAGAGAGCGCATTTCTCGACCAGGCAGAACTGAACAAAGAACAGAAGGTATCTGGACAAAAGGAAAGTAGACAAGCCTATTTACAAATCGAACTGCTTTAGGAAACTGGATAAAAGTCTGCTGGAGACAGCCGTTAAAAAATGAGACGGTCGCTATTTTCGTTTTGTGATAAGCAATAGGGGAAAACCATGAAAAAACCTCCTCATGAGTTCTCGGGAAGCAATCTTCTTTCGGAACATGTTCATCAGAAAACCGGAATACTTGCCAGGTCTCTGATGAACAGAATCCAGAGACCCATCAACAGCCTTGCTGAACCTCAACCATGCAAATGGAAATCCATGCTGGTATTCTGTGCGATCGCGCTTGGACTGCTACACCTGCCGGCCAAGGCCGATTTGGTCAAGGAACAGGAAAAAATTCGCCAACAGTATCCCAATGTAACCCATATCAGCGCCGATCAACTAGAGGGTATGCTCAACCATTCACGGGGACAAATCGCATTGTTTGATGTGCGCGAAAAACCGGAGTTCAGGGTAAGCCATATCGAGGGAGCAATCCGGATTGACCCGAAAATGTCAGGACAGGAATTTCTGAGTCGATATGGCGACAGCATCCATAACCGCAAAGTGGTCTTTTACTGCTCTGTGGGATATCGATCTTCAAACATGGCAGAAACTCTCCTCAACCAGTCTCCGACACATTCTGCTGCCGATATCCTGAATCTTCGCCATGGCCTGTTTGGGTGGCACAATCAGAAAAGAGAACTGGTCAATGACAATTCGTCCACCGAGTTGATCCACCCCTACAATTTGTGGTGGGGGCGCATGATCGAACGCCGCGAGCTGAGGAGCTACAAACCGTAACTGCACTCGGCACATAGAGACAGGCCGATGGATTCTTCAATAGCCGCTTCAGGTGTATTCACAAGCACACGCCAGTTTCTGGCGTGGAAGAAACAGAAACTGGATGGGTATGGGTCCGAATACACGAATCTCCCCGTAAACATAGCTGATCCATTCAGGATCAGGGAAGATGAATATACCCACCTAGTCGAACAGGTTCGAAGACGAAATTTCGTATTGTATCGACTGGACCCGGAATATTCCGAATCACCGCAGGCAGTCATGGCTCTATGCCGACAGTTGGGCCTTGTATCGACGATCGGCAATCCCGAATCTGGACAGGATCATGTCTCCTACATCCATGACCGGACACGGGGTCTCGAAAACCCGAGCCGCTACATTCCTTATACATCGAAGCCCCTGAACTGGCATACCGATGGGTATTACTACCCGGAAAATCATAAAGTCCGCAGTTTCGTGATGCATTGCGCTCATCCGGCAGGGTCGGGAGGTGAAAACGGCTTGATCGATCACGAGATGCTGTATATCCAGATGCAGGAACTTGCTCCCGAACTTGCTCAGTGCCTTTGCCTGCCCGATACATTGACCATTCCACAGAATGTCGAACAGGGGAAAGTCCTTCGTGAAACCTTCCAGGGGCCGGTTTACTCAATGGATGAAAATGGCTGCCTTTATATGAGATTTACCCAGCGCAGGCATCACATCATCTGGAAACAATGCTCGAAAGTCACTCAGGCTATTGCATTTCTCAACTCGATGCTCTCGAGCCCTCTGCCCTGGAAGGTGACAGTACGGCTGGCCAGAGGTGAAGGAATATTGTGCAACAACATCCTGCATTGTAGGCATGCCTATTCAGATTTGCACCCGGAAACTTCTGGAAGACTGCTGTATCGAATACGTTTTCACGAGCGAATGAGTCTGGGCCATCCATAAACCGGAACTCTTCACCCCTCCATGGAATCTATTCGTCTGGGCGAACATGATACACTTGATCTGGTCAAGCATTCGTTGATTCATATGCTCTGGAAAGAAACAGCCCGGGACCCATCCATCCAAATGAAGGAACAGGTACAGGATTGTGCTTTTCGTATCGAATGCCGGGAAATACCCGTTGATCATGCCTGGGAACTACGCGAACAGATTCTCGATGTCCTGCCATGGCTAATTGATGAACCGCAGGCCGCAATTCACTCGATTCATTCGGCTTCTTCAGCGAATGGATGGATTCGCCCTTCGCTTGACTCGGGTGACATGATACAACTCTCTCGCCGCACCCGACTCCATCTCAGATTGCCCATGAATCGTATTGATGATGCCCGGGCCCTGATCGGAAAAGAGCTCATGGTTGCAGGCTGTTCAATCCTTGTCAGCGAAGTCATACAGCATCGCCTGCTTCCTTCAAGCACCGTATTTACGCGTTCAATGGATACCCGACAGGTAGAAGATGAACAGGCCTTCGAGGAAAACGTGATCCATTTGCTCTCCGAAATTGGGGTGGAACCGAAAAAACTATTGTGCGGTCTTGCCCATGAAATTTCATGCGGGGATCAAAATATCCTGGCCAGAAGCGTGTTGCTGGCCGATCTTGAACCCAGTGAATCACTCCGCATTCAGGAAAATGGTCTCGGTACCAATGGCCTGCTTGGCTGCGGGATTTTCCTTCCGCACAAAAGCCTGGATGCAGTCAACACCAACATCATAATGTCGAATTCGCTGATCCGAAACTAGGGTTTGATAAAGTAGAACCTGGATTAAAATCAGGATATTGAACAGAAAGCGTGAGTCTTTCCGAGTTGGAGCGGGGAGGGTAGTCGAAGATGGTACGAAGACGGGCAAGGCACTGGACAGCGCGGTCGCACAGATGAGGGAGCGCAGTTACGGGGACAAGTATCGGAACCAGGAACAGCCTATGCACCCGGTAGGCTTGGCGTTCGGTCGAAAAGAGCGCAATCCGGTAGAAATTCGTGTCGAAAGTACTTGATTACCGAGTATTCTAATATAGAGTGCCAATTTAACCAGACCATAATGTCAACATGTTACAGAAAGCACGAATTCGCACGGACTGGAAGTCGCACGACCGGACAATATCAATAAGCGAACTGGCAAATGCATTTTCGGCCATCTGCTGGCGCATTGCCCTGTCCGCTGCCAAAAACCTCCATCAGCAGGATTTCCTCTATGTCAACGACGAACAGCGTCTGGCAGTCGTCCGGGAGTTTCTGTTCTTCCAGATTCATCTGTCTGACCGACTTGTCCACGACAAGCTCTCTGATGGCGACCGAAATGATTTCATCAACTCGCTCTCCTTGAATTGTCTAAGACACTACGCGGAAAACACAGTGGAACTGCTCGATAGGCAACCCGACATGGAAGAGACCGTGAATGCCCTGAACCATGTCACAAGTTCCCTGGCCGGTTTCAAGTATGTCGACCAACAACCAGGCTATGAAATGTATCGATTACTCGGGGCACGTATCCGTGATATTCTCGGCGATGACCAGACCAACAAATGGGTCATTGACCAGATTATGGAAATAGACGGCCCGGAAATTTATAATCTGTTCCACAAGTCCTGTACCAAACTAGTCAAGAACTCCGGGTACTGACCAGATGCTCGACAAGCTCCGCCATTTCTATCTTGCACTCTTGCTCCTGCCCTTGCTGTCTGGGGTGGTTTCAGCGCAGGGGCTTGATGACTCCGAATTACTGCCTGAAGACGAGGCCTTTCAATTCGAGCTTATGCCGGTTGGCCCCTCCACAATTCGGGCAAGCTGGACGATTGCCGAGAATTACTATATGTATCGCGACAAGTTGAAGTTTGCGGTCGAGGATGCCGGCTACTCTTTCAAGACCCAGCAATACCCACAAGGCATCACCAAGGACGATCCCCTGTTCGGGATTACGGAAGTTTATGAAGATGGGTTCTCGGTGCTAATTGACGTCACGGGCAATGAAGGAGAATTCACCCTGATCTCGGAGGGACAAGGTTGCAATGAACCCGTTGGAGTCTGTTATGCACCGATTATCCACAATAACCGGCTCATCAGGACTGGCCAGATTATCCGGCTTTCCGCAAGCGAAGCGATACCCGATACGACAGCTTCAAGCCCTGACGCTCAAACGCAACAAACGGAAGCCGGGAATGTCAACCTATTACGCGACCTGCTTGCCAAATCATTCTCTCAACCCGAATTTCTCAAGGTTGATGATGCCTTCAAGGTCGAAAACCTGTCCATCGATGCGCAGACCCTTTCCGGCAACTTTGTGGTTGAGCCGGGGTACTATCTGTACAGGGACAAGATCGGAGTCATGCTCAGTGACAAACCACTTGCAGTATCGATACCCCAAGCCCCCGAAAAGTACGAGGACCCCACGTTTGGAAGCACTGATGTGCATCGAACCGATTTCTTCTTCTCGGCAAATCGACCCATTGGCAGCCCGGAAGGAGAGGTTCTGGTCACCCTGACCTACCAGGGTTGTGCGGAAGGTGCGATCTGCTATCCCCCCGTCACCCGCGAATTCAGCCTCATTGCACCGGCCATGGCTGCGGATACTGCACTTCCCACGTCAACCGAAGACTCCACGGAAGACTATTCCTTGATTGCGATACTCTCCGGTGCCTTCATTGCCGGTATCCTGCTGACCTTCACCCCCTGCGTGCTGCCAATGATTCCGATTCTCTCGAGCGTGATTGCCGGACAGGGCGAGAAAATCACCCGTTTGCGGGCAGGCACGCTCTCACTGTCCTATGTACTGGGAACCATGGTGACCTATACTGCGATGGGAATACTGGCAGGTGCAACCGGTAGCCAGCTTCAGGCCTATTTTCAGAATATCTGGGCAATCGGGATTCTCTCGGGTCTTCTGGTATTGATGGCGTTATCCATGTTTGGCCTGTACGAACTACAGATACCGAGTGGACTGCAATCCAGAATCCAGAAGAAATCAGGTGGTTTGACCGGCTCCATCCCGTTGGTATTCCTATTGGGGCTGGTCTCTGCACTGATCATCGGAGCTTGCGTCTCTCCCATACTGATCTCAGTATTGGGAATAGCGGTCGCTTCGGGTGATCCTGTACTTGGTGCACAAACCATGGCCGCCCTGGCTCTCGGCATGGGCTTGCCACTCATTGCCATTGGGCTCGGAGCCGGGTACTTGCTGCCCAAGGCTGGTATCTGGATGGAATCAATAAAATCCCTGTTCGGCATTCTGTTGATCGCCGTAGCGATCTATCTTCTGCAAACATTGCCGCAAATCCCGATTCTGCTGGTCTGGGGCACCTACCTGATCATCGTCGGCTATGCATTGATGCAAATGCACTCTGAAACGGGAACTGTCGGGTATCAATTCAAGATCATCCTCAAGGGCCTTGGGGCCGTACTTCTGGTATGGGGAATTTGTGCACTGATCGGCGGGTTTATGGGACAACGGGATCTGCTGCGTCCAATTCCGGAAAGCCTCTTCACGGGCGGGCCGAACAATGCATCGGAAATATCTGACGCGCACCTGTTTGACCGCATTGCAAAAGAGAGCGAGCTTGAGCAATATCTCATGCAGGCTGCTTCGAGTGGGCGCGGGGTAATTGTGGACTATTACGCGGATTGGTGCGTGGACTGCCTGAGGATGGAAGAATCCACATTCAAGGATAGCCTGGTTGTTGCCGAAGTGGAAAACCGCTTCATTGCATTGCAGGTGGATGTCACGAACCCAAAAGACAACAATGCCAATGCACTCAAAAAACGCTTCAATGTATTTGGCCCTCCGGCAATGATATTTCTGGATCAGCAAGGCATGGTCCTGAGTGATTTCAATTTCTATGGATACAAGAATCCACAGGACTTCCTAGAGCACCTGAAACGCATCAATCTCTAGATTCACTAGATCAGGGTTGTAGAAAGATCGGGAAATCTGCTCAACAACAGAAGAACTATCAGGGTGGCCAGCAGAAACGGCCACAACGCCCTGAAGATCTGGACCGGCTTTACCGCCGACATGGCCGACGCAATATACAGGCCAACCCCAACCGGCGGCGTCAAAAGCCCGAGGATCAGATTGATGCTGATTACTATGCCAAACTGATAGGGACTGATCCCATAGGAACCCATGGCAATGGGCAACAGAATGGGAGTCACCAGTATGATGGCAGCAATACCGTCAATCAACATGCCCACCAAAAGCAGGACCCCATTCACAATCAGCAGAAACACGAACGGGTCGGCAGTGACAACAGTGATCAGTGCTGCGAGTTTCTGCGGTATGGCCTCGTAGATGATAACCCAGCCAAAAACATTGGCCGTCGCTATCATGAAAATCACCAGCGCTGAATTCCCTGCAGTACGAACAAGGACCGTACCCAGATCAGAAACCTTGAGATGCCGGTAAACAAACCTGCCTAGCAGGAACGCAATTACCGAAGCAATGGCCGCCGATTCAGTGGGGGTGGCAACACCAAACAGAATTGCAGAAATAATGGAAGCTGGAATTAGTACCGCTGGCAGGGATTCGAGCAGCGCCTTTGCCGACTCTCTGGCTGACATCCACTCTTTGCGAGGTAGAGGTGATATCCATCCCAGCACCGTAATTACCATGACAAAACCCAGAAACATCATCATCCCGGGAATGATGCCGGCCAGAAACATGTCGCCGATGGGTATCTGTGCCAATACACCATAAATGATAAACAGCATGGAAGGCGGTATCACGGGAGCAAGCAGGCCCCCGGCGGCGGTCGTGGCTGCCGCAAAACCCGGATCGTACCCTTCCTCGGTCATGGCCGGAACCATTGCACGGGACATGATGGCAATCTGGGATACCGCCGAACCAATGATGGCCGCCATAAGCATATTCGAGACGATATTGATCCACGCCAGTCCACCACGGAAACCGCCGACGAACACTCGCGCTACCTTGATCAGTCTTTCAGTAATCCCGCCCGCATTCATCAGCTCGCCGGTAAGCATGAACAGTGGTATGGCCAAGAGACCATAATTCTCCAGACCGGAAAACATCTGCTGTGCAAAGCTGTCGAACAGGATGAAGTTGTCGCTCTCTGCAATATAGACAATCGCGGACAAGGCAAGTACCACCGCAATCGGAACGGTACCGAAAAGCAGTACACAAAAAATCAGCGCGGTCACTGTACAGGACCCATTGACTTGACGGTTCTTTCAGAATCAAGCCCCGAAGTCAGATTTGCCACCGAATGCAACAGCATTCCAAAAGAGAAGAACCACATGACCAGCCATATCCATGCCTTGTTTATGCGGAGCGTGGTGGGTTCTGCATAGATAAAGTTAAAGGTATCTTTCTGGAATGCGCCCACATCAAGTCCGGCAGCAATCAACGCATCGGGACGATACCAGCGCCAGCAGAAAAATACCATGGCAACCGCAAACAGGAAAACACAGAAGTCGGCACACCTTGTGATGATTTTTCCTGTTCCGGGAGGCGTGAAATCAACCAGTAGCGAGACCGCTACAGAGTGACCATAATGAATGCTGGACGATGCAGCCAGGAATGTCATCCAGGCCATGGCATAGATTGCTGCTTCGTCAACCCAGTAGATCGATCGATCAAGAGCCCGCGTTACGACATTCAGCAATATCAGTGCGGCAATTGCCCCGACAAAAACCGTTGCAAATACAATCTCGATTCTTGCCCATACTGCCGATACCTTTCGAAGCAATGACAAGCGAATTTACCTATTAAGGCCGCAACAGCCATGCCGAGAGCATGACTGTTGCGGAACTTGTACAAAGAGGAATTGGCCTGGAGAATTGGCTCCCAGCCCGTAATTCAGGGATTCTAGTTGGCGGTTGACCTGGCAACATCCCGAATTGCACCCAGCATGGACGAACGTTCGCTCCATATTTCATCCCACTGTCGTGGTGCATCTCCGAAGAATTCAGGGCCAACCTGCCTGAATGTTTTATCGGTTCCCCTTACCTGTTCAATCCAGACAGGGTCGTTTTCCACATAAGTATCAAGGACCTGTCCCAGATGCTTGCGCATGATTTCGGCAATCATGGTCCGGTCCTCTTCATCCAGGCCCGCCCAGACCTTGGCGGAAACCAATCCGACCATCGGGAACATCATGTGGTTGGAATGGATAATGGTCTGTGCGTGTTCGTAATATTTCAACTTCCAGATCAATTCGCTGTCCATGTCGATTGCATCGACCTGCCCATTGGCCAGGGCATCATAGACTGCAGGCAATGGCATGGGCGTTGGTGCCGCACCCAGAATGCTGTAAAAGTCGAGAATTGGATCAAATGGAGTAATTCTCAATTTCCTGCCTGCAAAATCCTCGGAACTATCTACTTCACCGCGGCTGAGGATCTGGCGTAATCCAGCCATACCATAGTCAATACCGACAACACCTACCTGCTGGGGTAGTTGATCAAGCATGCCTTTGGCAACATCTGAGCGAAGAATGCGAGCGGCATGCCCGATATCCTGAGCAAGAAACGGGGCATAGAAGGCACCAAAGTCCGGAGCGCGGTTGGAAATTTCTGCTACCGTCATGAACGCCATATCCAAGGCACCGGATTGCAGCTGTTGCAACATCTGGGCTTCATTCCCCAGCTGCCTGGACGGAAAAACCTGCACCGTATGTGCCCCGCCGGACTTTTCATTCAGTTCTGCACCGAACGATTCTGCAGCCTTGGTCCAGATATGTGGTGGAGGCGTAAGCAGGCCTAGACGGAAATCTTTCGACCAGGCAGTCGTCGATAGGCCAGCAAGTAACACTGCCACAATCATCGCAAGACATTTCGTTGTTTTTTCGACTTTCATAAACTTTGTCATCATTGAATCCTCTACTTGTCAATGGAATTTCTAGATTTTTACCCAGCCTTCGGGCGGCTCGCTCCCGGGATGTATCCCTAGACACTTGCCACAGGTACGATCTTCGATACTGTTATAGAACGCATCAAACAGAGGGGGCAGGTCTTTCACGATATCGGTGACCTCCACTTCGACACGATGCACCTTTTCACCACATTCGAAACAGAACCACTCAAATCCATCAAGGTCGCCTTTTCTGCGTTGCCCCTCAACGACCAGACCGATCGAACCAGCAACCGGACGTTGTGGAGAATGGCGCACATGCGAGGGCAGCAGGAAAACCTCTCCTTCCCGAATCGGCACATCATAAATCTGGCCGCCTTCAGCGATCTTGAGCAACATGTCACCCTGTAGCTGATAGAAGAATTCTTCCACTGGATCATCATGAAAGTCAACACGGGTATTCGGGCCACCGACGATCATAATCACCATCCCGGTCTTTTCGTCAAACAACTGCTTGTTTGCCACAGGTGGTTTCAAATAATCCCGATTATCTTCAATCCATTGTCCGAAATTAAAGGGCTGGTACTTTGGGTTGAAGTTCATGATGGCAGGACTTCAGTGAAGATGGGGTAATACACACCTAAATTATCATAACAACTTGATATATAATACAAGTCATAATTGGTTAATTTGATATTATTATTGTGAATATCAGAACGAATGGAGCCGATGGTCATGCGAACATCGCTCAGCGGATTCTAACACGCCTCAAAATAAAGCAGTTGCGCCTGCTGGTTGCCATTGCCAAGCATAACAGCATTCTCCATGCTGCGGAAGAAATCAACATTTCCCAGCCCGCTGCTACCAAACTGCTAAAGACCCTCGAGTCTGACTTCAATGTTCTGTTATTCGAGCGCACCAATCGGGGGGTTATTCCAACTCAATCCGGCGAAGCACTGGTTAAACATGGCAAACTCGTCCTTGCCCAGATTTCTACTGCGGCTCAGGAGCTTGATGACCTGAGAGAGGGTCTTGGAGGAAGAATCGTGATCGGAACGCTACTTGCGGCTTCCGCACAGGTTTTGCCGCGCGCCATCATACTTTTACGTAAACAACGTCCCAAGGTCAGTATCATGGTCAGAGATGGTACCAATGATTTTCTGATGCCGCTTCTGCATTCCGGCGAACTGGACATGGTGGTAGGACGCCTGACGGAATTTCGCTACCGGGAAGGCCTTACCCAGGAAATTCTTTGTGACGAAAGAATTGTCGTTGTGTGTCGCAAGTCGCATCCGCTGGCCAGGCAAAAGTCCGTTTCCCTTGATGAAATGAGCCGGCACCAATGGATACTTCCGCCCACGCAGACCACACTGCGTAGACAAATCGACAGTGCCTTCTTTGATCAGGGATTCTCCTCACCATCGCATCCGGTTGAATGTATCTCCTTTCTGACCAATCGTTCCCTGATTCTCGCTACAGACATGATTGGCGTGTTTCCGATACATGTCGTACAAAGAGAAATTACCGATGGTCAACTGGTCATTGTGAATTGCAAGCTGAACATAACGCAGAGCCCAATCGGAGTCTCCTATCGAAAGGAGAGCATTTTGTCTCCGGCCGCTTCCAGTTTTCTCGAAATGCTTAGAATGGCCTCTGGAGAATTCCATCCTAATGAAGAGGCCTGGACTGTAGACCAGAATCATGCGGCTGGATGAGTTCGATACACCCCCGACAAGAAAAGCCCCACTTCCATTGGGAACGGATTGCATGACAGGAGTGTGGGTTGCTATCCATTTTGCTTATACCCGATTAATCTATCCTGAATTGAACTCTGAATACAAGCCGCTCAAAATAGGATCACTTGTAAACCGTTCCAATGAACTTTTTCGCTTTCGGGCAGATACTGGGAGTTGAACACTGCCTATTTCGTATATAGAGACAACATGAAGTACAGGAAACACCAGGCCAAGGAATATTCCCGAGAACACATGAAGGGAATCTGGGCAGCTGCCCTCAATCCAATGAAACCGGACTATTCATTGGACGAAGAAGGTCTGCGCAGCAATATCAATCACTGGATCGAGGATCTGAAAATCCAGGGGTTCTTCATCGCCGGCAAACAGGGAGAGTTTTTTTCCATGTCCATAGATGAACGCAAGCGTAATTTTGAAGTTGCAGTAGAGGCCTGTAATGGTCGAGCCGATACCATCATGTCCTGCTCCGACCAAAACTTCGATATCGTGATAGAACTGGCAAGGCATGCACAGGCTATTGGCGCTGACTATATTGTTGTCCACGCACCCGTATTGCACTTTATTCATGATCGGGACGATACGTTATATAACTACTATCGAGAAATCTGCGAGCGTGTGGATATTGGAATTGCCATGTGGAGTCACCCTGACTCCGGTTACTTGATGAGCCCGGAACTCTGTTCACGGATTGCCAGACTCCCAAACATTATCGCAATTAAATATTCGGTTCCACGCAATATGTATCGAGAACTCACGATGCTGGCTGGCGACCAGATTCTGGTCAGTACCGCATCCGAAGATGAGTGGCTGGACAACATTGTGGAATTGAACTGGCAACTTTATCTTTGTTCCTCACCGCCCTATCTGCTACAAACCCGTAATGATCTTCGCATGCATGAATATACCCAGTTGGCATTGTCCGGGAAAATCCATGAGGCCAGACAGGTGCGGGACAGTCTTGAACCGGTCCGCAAGGCCCTGCGGGAGACTCGTCCCGGCGGCAAACCCCAGGCACAGCAGAAATACTGGCAGGAACTGCTCGGTCAGGCCGGAGGCCCAGTACGCCCGCCACTACTGCAATTAACGGAACAGGAAAAGGAAATAATCCAATCGGGATTTAACCAGTGCGGACTGAAACCCTGATCAATTGGCTGTAACTGCTGGATTATTGCAATGGATTGCATCAACCCACTTCCAGCCGGCAAATCAGATTCCGATACTGTGCATGACGTTTTTCACGATTGTGTAGTGCAATAATCCCTCATCACCGCCTTCCCGCCCGTAACCGCTGGCCTTTACACCTCCAAACGGTGTTTCAGGGACCGATGCCTCCAGTGTATTGATTGATAAATTACCCACCTCCATCTCGTTGATCAACTGATCAACATTAGCGGCAGAATGGGTAAATGCGTAAGCTGCCAGACCATAGGGTACGCTGTTCGCCATTTCAATACCCTCGTCCAGAGAGGGAATCGAATTCAGGACAGCGATCGGGCCAAAGGGTTCGACCTTCATTATCTTTGCATCGTCAGGCACCTCAGACAATACTGTCGGCTCGAAAAAATACCCGCTGCCTTGACGTCTAGATCCTCCGGTCAACAGCTTGCCACCTCGCTCCCTGGCATCATCAACCAGATCCTGCAGTACCTTGAGCCGTCCAGAATGTGCGACCGGTCCCATATCGGTATCTTCACCCCGACCATTACCAACCTTCATGGCTTCGACCTGATGCACGAAACTATCGACAAAATCCGGATACAGCCTCTCATGTACATAAAACCGGGTTGGCGAAGTACACACCTGCCCCGCATTGCGCATTTTTCGAATCGCGGATACTACCCCAACATCCTGTGCATCAACATCATCACAGACAATCACGGGTGCATGTCCGCCCAACTCCATCAATACTGGCGTCATATGTGCTGATGCCAGCATTGTCAAGCTTCGTCCTACCGAAGTCGAACCCGTAAATGCGACCAAGCGGATTTCTTCTCTTGGTATCAGGTATCCAGATATATCAGCCGGTTGCCCGAAGACCAGATTCATGACCCCCGGAGGAAGTCCGGCATCCTGGAAGGCACGAGCGATGTGAATCGAACCGGCAGGGGTTTGTTCCGCCGGTTTGAGTATGACTGAACAGCCTGAAGCCAGTGCCCCGGCTATCTTGCGTGCCGGTTGGCTCATTGGAAAATTCCACGGCGAGAACGAGGCCACACAGCCAATTGGCTGGCGTATGACAAGATAACGGATGTGTGGCGCACTTGGAATGACACGACCGTATAGTCGTTGCCCTTCCGCCGCATCCCATTCAAAAAATTCACATCCGCGAATGACTTCCAGACGAGACTGTCGAATAGGCTTGCCCGACTCCAGACTTATTGATTGCGCGATTTCTTCACAACGTTGCCGCATCAGCCGGGAAGCTTCCAGAATAATCCGGCTTCGCTCAAGTGGCGCAGTCCTACTCCAAACCCGAAACCCTTCTTCTGCAACAGTGACCGCGCAATCCAGCTGATCCTCACTGACCACTGGCAATAGTCCAATCTGATTCTCATCCGATGGGTTAAGGACCGGGAGATGTTCTTTCGAATCAAGCCATTTCCCACCGATAAACAGTTGAATTTTCGGGTATGCGTGCGTTTCAGGTTTCATGGGTTTGGCGACTCCAGAAGGTCAGCCAGTGATGTGCCAGGTAAATCCGAGACAAGACTATTGGAAAATGGGTATAAAAATCAAGTCAAATCAAGAAAGTCGTTATATATATTTGAAATATCCAATAACTCCATTTCCGCATGGCAGGCGTGGGCGGACTATTCTGAATCCATTGACGATTTTGTCATTGACCAAAACCTTCCAGCCATTCGGCAAGTTTCTCGACCATGGTCTGCCCATAACCCCGAAAGAAGTGGGTTGCACCCTCAACCGGGATTTGCATCGACATGGGATTCCCGTTTTGCTTCAGCAGTTCCTGTCGATACGGAACCATCTGCAAGGGGCGCGGGTATTCTCGGGTGCCATAAATATCCAGTACCGGAATAGCAAGATTGCCGATCGGGAAAGGGGTCTGCAGCTCCTGCCCGATGTCGGTCGTCCCAAGTCCCATCGCGATATACCCGTCAATCGGCGGATCAGAAATACTGTTCATCCAGTCATTGGCCATATGCACACCGCAACTGTGTGCCGCTAGCACGATCCTTGCTGCTCCCTGTTCTTCAAGATAACGAACAGCCGCTTCAATGCGGGGATGCGCATATTTCAGAATCGGCACATAATCCAGGTAGGTTTTCCCCTTCTCCAGTACCGGCATCTGGATCGAAAGGGTATCCCAGCCATGCTCGGACAGGCCGACCCGAAGTGGCCCGATCAACTCTTCTTCATCAAGGTGAACATCCCGTCCGTGCAGCAGAATCACCGCGCCCCTTGAGTCCTCGACCTCGATGTGTACACTCAAGAATTCCCGTTCCCCATCGGAAAGCCATACTGCATCGCCATCGAAAAGATAAGGTTCGATTTGTTCATTGATGCGCGCTTCCCGGCCATAATCGGGCACATCATCACCCAATGCAGGGATCGCTGGAATGACTGTAGAAAACAGCATGGTCGTAAAAAGCAGCGCAAGCTGCCGGACTGCCCTGACAGTCGAGAAAGGAACCCGGAAGCAGTCATCGGGAAGGCTCTCGCCCGAGCACTCCGGCAATGACGCGCACCCATTCGCAAATTGATTTTTCAATATTCGTTGATCACCCATTGAATCACCTGATACATGGAGGTCTGGTCAGATCAGGTGAGCGACCAGCCCTTCGATACTGTCTCTTGCATCACCGAACAGCATTTTCGTGTTCGGCTTGAAGAACAATGGATTTTCAATGCCCGCGTATCCACTCGCCATACTGCGCTTCAGGACAATCACTTCACGAGCATTCCAGACTTCAATGACCGGCATTCCGGCAATGGGTCCTTCAGGGTCATCGATGGCAGAAGGGTTCACTATGTCATTGGCACCAATCACCATGACCATGTCTGTGTCAGGCAAGTCTTCCTGGATTTCGTCCATCTCCAGAACAATGTCATAAGGAACTCGGGCCTCGGCAAGCAGTACATTCATGTGCCCCGGCATCCTGCCGGCTACCGGGTGGATTGCAAAGCGGACATTGACTCCTTTCTCGCGCAGTCTGCGCGTCAATTCGTAAACCGCATGCTGGGCATGTGCAACTGCCATCCCATAACCCGGGACAATCACGAGTGAACTGATATTGTTCAGTGCTGCACCGCATTCATCCCGGGAGATTTCGACAGCAGTACCCTGATCGGTCTGACCGGCTCCTGAGCCTGTGCTCTGGCCTCCAAAGCCACCCATGATAACGCTGACGAATTTGCGATTCATGGCGCGACACATGATGTAACTCAGGATCGCACCACTGGAGCCAACCAGTGCCCCGGTCACGATCAGCAGGTCGTTGGAGAGCATGAAGCCGGTCGCTGCCGCTGCCCATCCCGAATAACTATTGAGCATGGAAATTACCACCGGCATGTCAGCACCACCGATCGCCATCACCATGTGTACACCAAACAACAGGGCAATAACCGTCATAATTACCAGTGCAGTCATGCCATTGGGAATATCTGCCGCCTGTATGAAGTCATGACCATACCAGATGCAGACTAGAAGACCAGCCAGATTAACCAGATGCCTGCCCGGAAAAATCACCGGCTTGCTGGTGATGAACCCGTTCAGCTTGCCAAATGCAATTACCGATCCGGTGAAGGTCACCGCGCCGATCAGGATGCCAAGATAAATCTCAACTTCATGCACAACCTTCTCGGCACCGCTATACAGGCCTTCACTGCCGAGATAGCTTGAAAACCCGACCAGTACTGCCGCCAGTCCTACAAAACTATGCAGGAGGGCCACCAGCTCGGGCATCTGCGTCATCTGGACCCGGCTTGCCCGCCAGGCACCTACAGCACCTCCCAACAGCATGGGGATCAGGATATAGACATAACTCTCAATGCTGTCATGGAAGGCCGTCGCCACAATAGCGATTGCCATGCCTGCCATGCCAAAGACATTTCCTCTTCGTGCGCTTTCCTGATGGCTAAGTCCACCAAGACTGAGAATAAACAGGATACTGGCTATGATGTATGCGCCAGTTATTGCACCTTGATATGCTGAAACCTCCATGACTATTCCTTCCTGAACATCCTGAGCATACGCTGGGTAACGAGAAATCCACCTGCAACGTTTATGGATGCAATGGTCACAGCCACGATGGCAAGCCAGACTGCCAGTTGACTGGACGCATCGATCTGCAGCATCGCCCCGATCAGGATAATGCCACTGATTGCATTGGTTACACTCATCAACGGCGTATGCAGTGCGGGAGTAACATTCCAGATCACCTGCCACCCGATGAAGCAGGCCAACACGAAAACCGTGAAATGCATCATGAATGAAGCCGGTGCAACCGAGCCCATGGCAATCAGCAGAATACCGGCAACACCCATTCCAATGAGTGTGGACACAGCTCGATTCCGAGGAGTTGACTCTACAACAGGCAGACTCTCACTTGGCGCGGAAGTGCTTTCTGGCGGAGTCACTGATGTCTCGAGTGGCGGCGGAGGCCAGAGAATCTCCCCCTGTTTGACTACGGTACTTCCCCGTACGATAGCGTCCTCAATGTCCAGAACCAGATTGCCATCCTTCCCGGGAGTGAGATCGTCAAGCAAGTGGAAAACATTTGCCGCAAAAAGCACGCTCGCCTGATGTGCCATGCGTGATGTCAGGTCTGTATAGCCGATTATGGTCACGCCATGATCATTTACCGCCTCGTTCGGTACCGTGAGTTCGCAGTTCCCACCTTGTTCTGCTGCCAAGTCCACAATCACGCTGCCCGGCCGCATCGAGCGCACCATTTCAGTAGTTATCAGCCTGGGCGCAGGCCTGCCCGGTATCAAGGCGGTAGTGATGATGATATCGACATCCCTGGCCTGTTCGGCGAACAACGCCATTTCAGCCTCAATGAAGGCTTCACTCATCACCTTGGCGTATCCACCCGTACCCTCTCCCTCTTCCTCAAAGTCAAGTTCCAGAAATTCCGCGTTCATGCTTTCGATTTGATCCTTGACTTCAGGGCGCGTATCAAAGGCTCTGACAATGGCACCAAGACTGACTGCGGTACCGATCGCGGAAAGTCCGGCTACGCCGGCACCAATCACCAGCACCTTGGCTGGGGCAATCTTGCCGGCGGCGGTAATCTGGCCAGTGAAAAACCGTCCAAAATGATTACCCGCCTCCAGCACCGCCCGGTATCCGGCAATATTCGCCATGGAGGACAGTATGTCCATCTTCTGGGCACGTGAGATTCTCGGTATTGCATCAAGGGCCAGAACCGTACCGCCTGCCTCGGCAATCCGTGCGGTCATCTCCTGTCGAAGTGCCGGTTCATATACCGAGATCAGCATTCTGGAGTCACGAATCAGGGTCGACTCGTGACAGCCCATCCCGGAGTGCATCTCGGGAGGCCGTATCTTGCATACGATATCGGAACGATCCCAGAGCGAGGCCGTATTCAAGCCAGCCTCGGCTCCGGCATCAACATAATCCTGGTCGGCAAAGCCTGCGGATACACCAGCCCCGGCTTCAACTAGAACGTCATAGCCGAGATCCATTATTCGCCTGACCTCGTCAGGCGTACATGACACTCGTTTTTCGTTCGCCGCAATTTCTTTTGGAATGCCTATAATCACGAATGATTCACCATAAATCTGGATAGTTCGGGAGTTGAATTGAGGCGCATATTGTAACAATAGCAGCCCCTTTATTGCATAATCGAGCCTGCGCCAATAAACCCGTGCAGTACATCGACAAACAGGCGCTGCGCCTTAGGCCGTAATTCTAAATCGTCATTCCGGAAAAATCATGAACATGCTGAAATTCGCCTACGGAACCACGGTGTTTGTTTCATCGGCCATGCTCATGGTGCTCGAGATTACGGCAGGACGCATCATTGCACCTTATGTGGGCAACTCCCTGTATAGCTGGACCTCGGTCATCGGAGTGGTGCTGGCCGGACTCTCATTTGGTAACTGGCTGGGTGGATGGCTTGCGGACCGCAATCATGGACACCGCACTCTCGGAATTACCCTCGGCATTGGTGCACTTGCCTCGCTCCTGGTGCTGGCCCTTCTTCCCGCTTACGGAGCCTTGATTCGAGGCCAATTGCTCAGTCTGGCGTGGACCAGTCTATTACTGGTTTTCGGATTGTTTCTGGTGCCGGCGATTTTGCTCGGCATTATTTCTCCTCTGGTTACCACACTCTATCTAAAAATCGACGAAAGTATCGGCCGTGCGGTTGGACTGCTGCATGCACTCGGCGCAACCGGCAGCATCTTTGGCACATTCGCTGCCGGTTTTGTTTTTATCCAGTGGATCGGTACTCGCTGGACCATCATCATGGTAGCGATTGTCCTGATGCTGCTAGCCCTGCCATGGCTAATCCGTGGACTGCATCGAACCCCCCTCTTGATGTCCTTGCTGGCTGCCGGATTCGGCGTGGGCGCGATCACGGACCGCGTGAGCGGATTTGCCGCACCATGCGATGTTGAAAGCCAGTATTACTGTCTTCGAGTTATTGACAGTCACGATCAGCCGGGCACCGTGAACACCCGTTCGCTGGCGATTGACCACTTGATCCACGGAACCAACGACCTTGCTAACCCTGAATCCCTGCTAACCCCGTATATCCATGGAATGGATACCTTGGTCGAGTCTCGATTTTCCCGCAACGCATCCTTGCGATACTTCTTTGCGGGCGGTGGTGCATACACCTACCCCAGAGCCTTGGCTGCACGGCATGGAGAGAATGAAATCGTGGTGAGCGAGATTGATCCGGCAGTCACGAAAATTGCACAATCCGAGCTTGACCTTGATATCTCGGAAATGGTTGTTCATCACGATGATTCACGCTATGTACTGGAGCGCTATGACGCGAATCGTTTTGATGTGCTCATACTTGATGCATTTCATGATATTGGTTCCCCTCCCCACCTGACGACCCGGGAATTCAACAACCTGATCAGAAGTCGACTTTCTGAAAACGGTCTGTTCCTGATCAATGCAGTCGATCAGTTTCCGAACAGCATCTTCATTCGCGCCTTGCTCAAAACACTGAAGGAAAGCTTTGCGCATGTTGAAGTATGGATTGAACGCCCATCCAGTACGCAGAATCGCCTGACCTTCATCCTGTCGGCTTCGAATCAACCGTTCGAATTTTCCGAAGTCGAATCGCAACGCGGGATTTTCAGGGTCTGGTACAACATTACTGATTTCATTGAAGAGCAGGCCCTGAAGTATGACGCAATCATCCTGACTGATGATTACGCCCCAGTTGAGCGCTTGATCAGCGTACTCTTTACGAGTGCACAGCAACTCTAGTTTCGTCTTCTCTCAACCCTTGCCGTACATACAGCCGGCATCAAACCGTGCCCTGGCCTCGCCGTTCGTTAACGCATGACGCGAAATCTCTCCTGCTTCCTGCCAGGACCGGGCCTTGCCGGTATGCACAAGTGCTATTGCGGCACCATAAACCAAACTGTCATACATGGGTCCTGGTGCACCGGCCAATGCCTCTAGCCCCAGCTTCAGGGTGGCTGAAACAACCGGGGTCAACACATTGATGTTGCGGAAGCTGCTGTTTTGAAAAACCTCAGCATGCTCTTCATCCACGGGAACCATGCGCCTTTCCCGTTCGATGCTCACTTCATATGGAGATAGCCTGTGCATGGCAAGGGGGGAGTTTTCGTCATACCCGAAATATCTTGAAACCTGACTCAAGGAAGGAATGCATCCGCCTTCAACCCCCTTGACCAGAATCATTGACTCAAATCCAGCATGTCTTGCTATCGCCTCATAAACCGGGGGATAGGCCTTGTGCACATAACCGGTATAGAGATGGGTTCTGGATTTGCCGGATACTGGCTTTATGGCGACTTCCAGGGTCGAAATCAGTGAGCGTTTGACCATTTT
>JAJEAV010000029.1 GCA_022822625.1 Gammaproteobacteria bacterium
ATCGATACGGAAAAAGTCTATGCCTTTACCTTTTCGCTGAACTCAGCGATCTGTGGGGCGGCGGGTGCCATTGTCGTAATGGTTTGGGTAATCCAGCCATTTTACGGTATTACCCATTCCATCCGGGCCTTCGTGATCGTAACTGCAGCCGGTCTGGGGAACCTGCCCGGAGTCATTGCGGCCGGTTTGGGAATTGGTGCCCTTGAACAGTACGGATCGCATATATTCGGGATTGGCTATCAGCAGGCTATAGCCGTGATGTTGTTACTGGCCGTACTGTTGTTCCGTCTGATTCAGCAACGGCGAGTCAGAAAGAGCCTGCAATAGTTCTGGTCATGAATAGCGGAAAGTTCATTCTCTATACAGTAGTGGTGCTGTTTACACTGTTGGCACCATTTATCATGCCAGATTTCAAGACCCAGTTGGCAACCCTTTGGCTCATGATTATTGTTGCCCTGACCTGGGACATGACTGGTGGGCAGATGGGATACAACTCACTCGGAAACATTTTCTTTTACGGCACAGGCATGTATGTCGCGGCGGTAATCTGTATTGCCCTGACCCACGATGTGGGAGCCTATACCAATGCCTTTAGTGATCAGGTCTACGTGTTCAGCAATGCCGAATACTTCACCGGTGTCATGATCGGCATCCTCGGAGCAGGAGTGTTTTGTTCAGTCTGTGCCCTGATTATCGGGTACCTGACTTTTGGTCTGAGAGGACCTTATTTTGCAATTGGAACTCTGGGAGTTGCCATTGCAGCAGGGGAACTGGTCTCCAACTGGGATTGGGTCGGCGGAGGACAGGGTATTTCATTACCGGTCTTTCCGTATGACCTGGAACTGGGCAAGATATTTTTCTATGTTCTTTTTGCCGCAACCGGCGTGCTGTTGTTCATCTTTCTGAGATGGCTCTATACCACCCGGTTTGGAGCTGCGATCAATGCAATTCGGGATGATGAGGAAAAAGCGGAGGCCATGGGCATCCACACCCTCCGCTATAAACTGACTACGTGGTCAATTGCCGCATTTTTTATAGGGGTTGTTGGTGGAATATCGGCATTTCAATTGATTCATTTCGAGCCATTGGAAACGGCCTATCAGACAATCAATCTCGGAATCTTCATGGTGGTTTGTGTACTCCTGGGCGGCAAAGGGACACTGTGGGGGCCGGTTATCGGCGCGATAGTCTTCCATTTGTTCAAGGAAGTGACCTGGAACTATCTGCTGGGATGGCAGTGGGTTGCCCTGGGGGCATTGATCGTAATCACCGTGGTGTATTTTCGAGACGGCATCATGGGATGGTTGATGAGTGTCAGGCCCGAGTGGTTCGGGATCAGGGTTGAGAAAAAATCCGGGGAAGCCATGGGGGAAGCGGGCACATGAGTTCGATTATCGAAATCCGTAATGTGTCCAAGAACTATGGCGGGGTAGTGGCCAATAAGGCTATATCACTGGATGTCGAACAGGGAACCATCACCGGCCTGATCGGTCCCAATGGTTCCGGGAAAACCACCCTGTTTAACTCCATCGTCGGATATCACCCGATTGATTCCGGTTCAATTTGTTTTGAAGACAGGGAAATCTCGCATATTCAGGTTCAGGATATTGCCAGACTGGGATTGATTCGAACATTCCAGCAAACACGGATTTACAAAGCCATGAACTGCGTCGAAAACATGTTGATTTCGCTACCGCACCGCAAGATGCGGTTCCTCGAGGCGTTCAGCCGCAACAGCGCAACTGATTTCGAGAATGCAGATCGGTTGCTCGAATTCGTGGGGCTATACGAGAAACGCTTCCTGATGGCAGGCTCACTGTCTTTTGGGCAGCAGAAACTTCTGGAATTTGCCATGGCGCTCATGAATGAGCCCAAGACACTGTTGCTTGACGAGCCGACTGCCGGCATCAACCCGACCCTGATCAATGGCCTTATTGATCGTTTGCTGCGGGCCAACCGCGAGTTTGGAATCACCTTGTTTGTGATCGAGCACAACATGCGGGTAATCATGAACCTGGCCCAGAAAATCTATTGTCTGGCTCATGGTGAATTACTGGCACAGGGTACGCCTGGGGATATTCAAAATGACCAGCGCGTGATTGATGCCTATCTCGGAGCACATTGACGAGATTCCCCATGAGTTCCCAGAAAGAAAACCAGACTCCTGATTCGGTTACTGATTCGGTTCGTGGCTACGGGGGTGGTGGTGTTGATTCAGTCATCTCGGTTGAAGAAGTTACTCGTAGAGTGGCAGAGATGACCGAATCGGTCAGTCTTTCGGATCTTGACCAGTTATGTGAGGGCGATGCCTATGTGAGCATTGACAACCTGAATGCCGGCTATGGCAAGATGCAAATCCTGCACAATTTCAACTTGCGTGTGGGTCGCAAGCAGTCGTTGTGTCTGATTGGTCCAAATGGTGCCGGTAAATCAACCATCCTGCATTCCATATTCGGGTTTACGAGAATATTCTCCGGGCAGATTACGGTTGGAGATGGCAGGATGGACGTTACGGCCATGACTCCCAGCCAGAAACTAGCCCAGGCCGGCATTGCCTATATTCTGCAGGACAAGTCGATCTTCCCCGGAATGACCGTGGAGGAGAACCTGTGGATGGGTGGGTATCTCAAGGATCAGCCCGCCCAGGCCCGGGAGGCCGCGGAAAAGGTATTTGACAAGTATCCCCGCCTGGCAGCTAGGCGGAAACATCAGGCCAAGGTATTGAGTGGTGGAGAGCGAAGGCTACTGGAGATTTCCAGGGCCTTGGTGATGAATCCGGACTTGTTGCTGGTTGACGAACCGTCCATCGGGCTGGAGCCCCGGTTTATTGATATGGTCTTCGAAATCCTGCATGATCTTCAGCACAATGAGGAGAAGACCATAATCATGGTTGAGCAGAATGCCAAGAAAGGTCTCGAGTTTTCAGATATTGGCTATGTGCTGGTTTCTGGCGAACTGGCAATTGCCGGATCTGGTAACGATCTGCTTTCCAATCCCAAGGTCGGAGAACTGTTTCTGGGAGGGTGAGTTTTTGATGTAGGTTTTGCTGGGTTGCCAGCAACAAGACTTGTTGATGGAACTAGGCTCGAGCGACCATTTAAATATATCCATAGATTTAACAGCCACAGGTTTTTGAACGAGCCTCGATACATGGACGGTAAGCCTGCTTTAGCGGTTTAAGGCGGGATTCATTATGAAAAGGCTCCCCAAGAACCATCGGATACGTCAGAATCGCATAGTTGCCAATAGACTGGGGACCCCGATTCCACTAATTCGTAGTGGAATCGGGGGAAAAGATAGCAAACATGATTAGTGGTGATATAAACGGGACAGTTATACAATGGGCGATACCGCTTGATTAAACGAGCCATAGCCCTGATTCTCCGCGTGCTTTTGACATTGTTTCCCGGTTTTATTGGCGAGGCTCGAATTGCTGACATTCCTCAAGAGAATTTGCAGCAGAAAATCATCCATAGTGGATAAAATCAAGCATCTTGAATCATATGGCCGAAAAATCATCTTGTGATGTACTCTCTTTCCTGTGAAACGAGAGTCATGAAGAGCAACTTCCATTTGCGCCATATGTACCGGATAACCATAGACATAGATATTTAAATATGACTCTCGAACGCATTCGCCAATACAATCTGGATATTGCCTCACCCTTGTACGATTTGGTCAATACTGAAATCCTGCCGGGAACAGGGGTTGATCCTGAAGTATTCTGGTCTGGACTACACGACATCATTGACCTGTATCGTCCCAAGAACCGTGAACTACTCGAAAAACGAAACGATCATCAGAAGCAGATTGATAGATGGCATAAAGCCAACCCGGGTCCTGTCGACTTTCACGAGTATCGAACCTTTCTTGAACAAACTGGTTATCTGCACAAATCCGGCGATCCATTTGAGGTGATAACCGAGAATGTTGATGACGAGGTTGCGAAGATTGCGGGACCTCAGTTGGTTGTTCCTATCGACAATGCACGGTATGCGTTAAATGCTGCCAATGCTCGCTGGAACAGCCTGTATGATGCTGTGTATAGTTCGGACATCGTCTCGGAGAAATATGGATGTGCACGAGGCAGCCGTTACAACCCGGCGAGAGGCGCCAGGGTCATTTCCTATACAAAAGACTTCCTGGATCAGGCAGTACCGCTTGCCAATGCCAGTCACGCCAATGTTGTGAACTATCAGGTGCAAGACAACAATCTCGTTGCCCAAATGGCCGATGGCAGTGAATCTGTACTCGGTATCAAGGAGTGCTTTGTCGGCTATTTCGGCTCAAAGGACTTGCCGTCCAAGATCCTTCTTTGCAATAACGGTTTGCACATTGAACTCAAGTTCAATGATCAGCGCAAACTCGACAGAAACAGATTGCTCGAGGTTCGTGACATTTTTGTTGAGTCTGCGATCACCTCGATCATGGATCTTGAAGATTCGGTTGTTGCTGTTGATACAGAAGACAAAGTCAATGCATATCGGAATTGGCTGGGTCTGATGAACGGCAGCCTTGAGGCCGAAATTGACAAGGGGGGAGTGAGGTCTGTGCGCAAGCTCAACCCGGACAGGAACTATCTGAGACCGGATGGAATTCCTTTTACATTAAGGGGGCGTGGGCTTATGTTTGTGCGAAATGTTGGTGCCCATATTGACACGGATATCGTGACTTTGGGTGGTGAGAGCATTCCGGAGACTTTTCTTGATGCAATGATAACGGTAGCGACTGCGATGCATGACTTAAAGAGCGACAGTCCCCTGAACAGTCGCAAGGGCAGTATTTATGTGGTCAAACCCAAAATGCACGGTCCTGATGAAGTCAAGCTTGCAGTCGACGTATTTTCCAGAGTTGAGGAACATCTAGGACTCCAGAAAAATACCGTGAAGATTGGAATCATGGATGAAGAGCGCCGTACTACCATCAATCTATCCGAGTGTATTCGAGTTGCCAGAGAGAGGGTGGTATTCATTAATACTGGGTTTCTGGATCGAACCGGTGATGAAATCCACAGCGTTATGGAAGCCGGTCCCATGATTTCAAAAAACCAGATGAAAGCCACTCCATGGTTGTTGTCTTATGAAGACAACAACGTCGAGGTTGGGTTGAAGTCCGGATTATCCGGTCGCGGGCAGATTGGAAAGGGCATGTGGGCAGCACCGGACTTAATGCAGGGCATGATCCAGGAAAAAATAGCTCATCCTAGATCCGGTGCAAACACTGCATGGGTTCCTTCGCCGACAGCCGCAACCCTGCATGCGCTGCACTATCATATGGTGGATGTCGGGAAGCGCCAGGCCCAGCTCATGGGTCGTAGCTCAGCCAAGCTTGAGAACCTGCTCACGCTACCGGTGATGGTTGATGTTGATCTGGATCCACTATGGATTAATCGCGAAATCCAGAATAATGTACAAGGAATTCTTGGGTACGTTGTGCGCTGGATCAATCAGGGAATTGGCTGTAGCAAGGTTCCTGATATCAATGATGTAGCACTAATGGAGGATCGAGCAACTTTGCGCATATCCAGTCAGCACATTGCAAACTGGCTACGTCATGGCGTTGTCAGCCGTGAACAGGTTGAAGAGATATTCAGGAGCATGGCTGCTGTGGTTGACCGGCAAAATGCAACCGATCCGAACTATATTCCGATGTCGCGGGATTTCGAGGGTAGCATTGCCTACCAGGCATCGCTGGATCTGGTCTTCAAGGGATGTGAATTGCCGAACGGCTATACCGAATATGTGCTTCATCCGAGACGGCGAGAATTCAAGGCCACACAAGCAGGTTAGCAGGTGAGCTACAACTTGATACGGCTACCCGGGTTCAGCATAGCAATTCCTTTCCGAAGACTTTGGCCCGTGAAGGATTCTTCATTCGGCATGCAAAACCTCACCCATGTCTTCCTGTTCGATCTGTCGTTATTCGGCCCAAGGAGCAACCTTGATCGAAAAACAGGAATAGGGAAAAGTAAAAAAATCTTTTCAAATTAAGATATTGTTCGTAGAATAGTGTTTTTCAAAATCTTATCCATTGGGTCAGCACATCACCAATCCCAAGATAACAAGGCTACAGGAATATTCTATTCCAAGATCTCCGAAAGTTGCCAAATGTAGTGAATTCGCAGAAATCATTACCCGTTGCAAACATACGAATATTATCGAGACCAGCTACTTACCTTCAAGGAAGCCGCATGACTGAACTTCAACTTACACTTGCTGAAATCCGGGAAAAACTTCAGACAGGGTTTTTCAAGAGCGAGTCATCAATTTCTCTAGGCGTTGTACTGCGAGTCTTGCAAAAATTGGGATGGGATACTTTCCGTACAGATGTTGTCTGGCCGGAATACACTTCCGGTAAAGGGCGTGTTGATTATGCTCTCTGCTCTCCGCCGGGTAAGCCTAGATGTTTCATTGAGGTTAAGAAACCCGGAGCTACAGAAATGAAGAATGGTGATGCAGTCATACAATTGATGAATTATGCCTTTCTCAGTGGATCCCAATTTGCCGTTCTTACTGATGGTCAAACTTGGAGTTTTTATCTGCCATTTGAAAAAAGAGGTTCCCCTATAGAGCGCCGAGTTTTTATGTTGGACTTGTTTGAACATTCAGCAGACAGAGCGGCCGAAGTACTTACACGGTACTTGCTTGAACAAGATGTGAAATCAGGAGAAGCACTGGACCGGGCGAAGAAAGACTGGTTTGATGCTACCCGACAGGACAAAGCGAAAAGAGAACTTCCTAATGCTTGGAGAGATTTGGTGCGGGAACAGAACCCTGCCTTGATCGACATATTGGCAAATGAATGCGAATCCAAAACCGGTGTACGCCCTGAAAATACCGATGTGATATCTTTCCTAGAGAAACTTGCTTACCCTCAAGATTCCTTCGACTCTTCTAAAAAAACTATAACAACGAAGAAAAAACCTCCTCCCCCGATTCAAAGACCGCAAAGAGGTTGGAGTCCTGACAAGAAACAAGAAAAGTCTCCGCAAAACAAATCACACAAATTTTCCTACATTCTTCATGGAGAAGAATACTATTGTTCGACTATGAAAGAAGTGTTGATCAGTGTTTTCACTAAACTGGCAGATGAAGATCGGTCATTTCTTATGCGCTGTGATGGAAACCAGAAATTTGTTGGTCGATCACGCCGATATATTGGTCGAACCAAGGAACAACTGTATCCAGGCAATCCAAGATTTCATGGTCATATCGGACATTTGCCTGATGGATATTTGATTGACATAAACAACAGCACAAACCAGAAAAT
>JAJEAV010000092.1 GCA_022822625.1 Gammaproteobacteria bacterium
ACGCCAAGAATCATGCTCTCAATATGCAGGGTTGCCGGAAACCGGACTTCCTTCAAGTATCGCAGGTGCGTCTCTACGGTATAAATCGCACACCCTGTTTCCTCAAAATAGGGCACTCCGATACCAAAATGCTCCTGCAGAATCCATGTAGTGTTGCTGAATGGAACCAGATAATACGCTTCATTGAGATGACCGTAGGCATCAAGCCACTCCTTTCTCAATGGCTCTTTATGGAGATTTAAAGGGATCATGAAACTTAACACGCATTTCCCAGATTGAGACCGCACTTATAATGAATATCGCACCTGTGCTTGACAATACCCTGCGCTGAAGCTGGATAATTTGCCGGAACTGGCCATGAGACCATATAGGCAGGATGTGTCCAGAAGAACATGCATCATCCGGTTTATCCGTCATTCGTCCAGGCCGAGAACCTGCTGACTGAATGCCGGGGCGTTGCATTGTTCCGGACAGCCATTCCCGCCATCCCATCCACGATGCCAGGTTCCCAGCGGGTTTCCTCCAGTTTTTCAAAATCAATCCCTCCCGGGTATTGACTGCATGGCACCAGTTCAACGACCGGACGCCCATGCTTCGTAATGATTGCCCGTTCGCCGTTGCTGGCAACCGCGACCAGTTCGGAGAGACGTGTCTTCGCTTCTCGCAGTGCAAGTTCCATGAAAACTTCTTTGCCAATCTCCGAAACGAGTATAGGCAGTTTGCCTCAAAGGTTTCCGATAATCAAGACGCTGACCATGTCGTGATGACCACATGGCTTGAATTGCATGATTCTGTCACCTCGACATATCTGTAAAGCGTCGGTCTTGATATGCTCATCATCTCGTAGATCTGGTGAACGGTATGCTGTTTCTCTTCGTAAAACTTCACCCTCAGATTCCACTTCAGCTCGGACAAGATTCCAGGGATTTCAGGTCTTTAATATTAGGGTGCTAGGCCAGTTTCCCGGCTTACTCATAGTCATCTGCGCTTTAGCCGATAGTCGGTTCAGTAAAGTACTTTGCAGCCATGACCATGTCTTCGACTTGATCGAGACAGTTTTGCGGTTCTTCTCAGTTCAGCCAGCCATACTACTTTCAAACCAGAACACGATCTGCCATGCAGTACACTTGTCGACGATTTCGGCAAGGATTTTTCCGATAACAGGTCGAGGCTGGCCGTTTTCACCCTGAAAGGCCGGGTAAAGGCAGGTCGCACCTTTTCGGACAGCAAGGATTTCTTTTCTTCGTTTCCAGCGTGAAACAGGTTCGCAGGCCGATAATCCAGACTTGTCGGCGACACCATAAAACATTGTTCAAAAAACAAAACTCAAGCGTTACCGAATCATTTAGATCACACACCTGAGTAGACTGAATTGGCCCTAGGGTTTCAGACAAATCAGGTCCATTCCCACTGTAACAATGGACTACAATTTCCCAACACCGAAAATCTCGAAAAATTTATCGGCTTCGACTACCTGAACTTGGTAAACTCATACTACCAATGATCGTTAACGCTGGACAAATTCACCGCTACAGAAACGGGTAGTTCGATTTGCCCTTCATACATTTCAGGTTGCAATATGCGAGCAGGAGATTCACTCAACAGATCATTGTTCAACTGATTGCCACAACAGATACCATCCCGACAATCCAGCCAGGAAATAACCATGCAACATCGAGAAATCATAAGCACTGATCAGGCACCAGGTGCAATAGGCACTTACTCCCAAGCTGTCAGAGCTGACAAGACTGTCTATATTTCCGGGCAAATCCCCTTGGATCCTGACACCATGGAAGTGGTTGGTGAGTCGTTTGCCGAGGCCGCACATCAAACCTTCAGGAATCTTGTCGCCATCTGCACTGCCGCCGGCGGCAACCTGGGCAACATCACCAAACTCAATGTCTATGTAACCAGTCTTTCTGATTTTTCGATTCTCAATGAAGTCATGTCCGGATATTTCACCGAACCCTACCCCGCCCGTGCCGTGGTCGGCGTATCTGCCCTTCCGAAAGATGTCCCACTCGAAATCGAAGCGATCATGGTTCTGGATTAGATTCCCTTAGGATCATGCCCCCAAGACACACCTTGACTTGCCGGATAATCACTCTGTACAAAGCCAACCGGAGCCTGAAGCCAGAGATTGCCTCCAGTTCGATCCGCACAGGTACGTCTATCGCGTTGCCAGAACTCTGTACAACTCGGGGACCAAATCTGTGACAACTTCCTCCCTGACAGGAATTGCTCCCTATATTCGGCTCATGCGACTGGATCGTCCAATCGGGACTCTGCTCCTTCTTTGGCCAACCCTATGGGCGCTCTGGCTAGCGGGCAACGGTCAGCCAAACCCAACCGTTGTACTGATCATGCTTGTCGGAACCATAGTCATGCGATCGGCCGGCTGCGTCATCAACGATTTCGCCGATCGTAAAATTGATGGGCATGTCGCAAGAACACGCAACAGACCCTTGGCAAGCGGTGCCCTGAGCGTCAGCAAGGCAATAACCCTGTTTGTGGCTTTAATCTTGTTCGCTGGATGGCTGGCCACACAACTGAACATGCTCTCGGTCATGATCAGCCTGTTCGCTCTGGTAGTAGCCGTGATCTACCCCTTCACAAAACGCATCACCCATCTGCCCCAATTGGTATTAGGCATCGCTTTCTCAATGGGTATTCCGATTGCCTATGCTGCACTCACCAATAGATTGCCGCTAGAATGCTGGCTTCTATTTGCTGCAAACTTTTGCTGGATCGTCGCCTACGACACCTATTATGCAATGGCCGACCGGGACGACGATATTTTGATTGGTGTCAAGTCAACTGCAATTTTGCTTGGAAATGCCGACCGGAGCATGATTCTGGTTCTGCAATTGACCGCGCTCCTAATCCTCGCTTATATCGGGATCAACCAGACTTTAAGCTGGCACTTCTTTGTCGGCATTATCCTGTGCATGGGGATTGTCACCTATCAGCAGGTTCTGACTCACGAACGGATTCCCGAGAACTGCTTCAAGGCCTTCTTGAACAATAACTGGTTCGGTGCCGTGATATATCTTGGGTTGATGCTCGGTCTGATTGAACAGCCATGATCCATAAACTGAACATGGGCCTCCCCGTCAAGTACTGCAATCTCTGCGGGTCCAGGACAGAAATTGGTGTGCCCGAAGGAGACAACCGTGAACGCCACATCTGTCAAACATGCGGTCACATCCAGTATCAGAACCCGAAAGTAGTGACTGGCAGTATCATCACCCATGGAGAGCAGATACTGCTTTGCAAGCGAGCCATAGAACCTCGGTTCGGATACTGGACAATACCTGCCGGTTTTCTGGAAAACCACGAATCAATCGAACAAGGTTCCATCCGTGAAACCTGGGAAGAGGCCAGAGCCGGGATTGCTGACATGCATCTCTACCAAATAACCAACCTCACTCGTATCGGACAAATCTATATTATCTATCGCTCCATACTTGACCATCCATTTACCTTCGCGCCGGGGCCCGAAAGTCTTGTCGTTGAATTATTTGACGAAGCCAGAATCCCATGGGATGACATGGCCTTCAAGGTAATCAAGGCATCACTCAGGCGATTTCTTGAAGAGCGGGCAATCGGCACCTTCACCATGTCAGTTGACTCCCTGGAATGAACAGACCTTCATCATGCAAGATACGGAAGTTTCCGAATCGTGATCTTAAAAACATATTACAAATTCATGAATTATCGTAATTTGATGGGCCAGAACCCCCACTTTGCTACGGTTTATTCACAACAGACAGCGGGACTTGCCAGTTTTTTCATTTACGGGTCTTATTTGTTTTATTTTTGTAAATTTTTGTTTTATTCTATTGTATTAATTGACTTATTCGATTTTTCCTAAAAATTAGGTAGTCGATGCCTTTCTTCGCAATACTCACTCTCTACACTATTTATCGTACTTTATCCACATAATTATCCACAGATACTGTGAGTAACCTCTCAAACCCCCCGCGAACACTGAGTGCAGGATTCGTTGATACCCTCTATGTGCAGCTTGAATCTCAATCTCGACATGTCCTGAGTGAGGAATTTCCATACGAAAATCCCAGTAGATTTTGATGCATGATGTGAAATGCCTTCAACCAACAAAACCCGATTCATCATCAGTGTCGCCGTCCCAGTCCCGTTAAGACGGGCTTTCGACTATCGGTCCGAAACTGATATTCAACCTGGTTCAAGAGTCCTGATTCCTTTTCGGAATCGCCAACTGGTTGGGTTGGTAATACCCGTCCCACCTGATAAATCAATCAGGAAATACAAGGATGTCATTCGTGTTCTGGATAGCCGACCATCCATTTCTCCAGACATGCTGGAGTTCTATACCTGGTCTGCCAATTATTATCACCATCCAATAGGAGAAGTCATTCATACCGCTCTTCCACCAAACCTCAGAAAGACCGTCAAGCTATATGATCCAGACACGCCGG
>JAJEAV010000091.1 GCA_022822625.1 Gammaproteobacteria bacterium
ACCGAGTAATGCAACAGATTTGAATGTATTACAAGGAAAAGCTTACGAAAAACCTTGCTGACCTCAATACATTCGAGACCAGTATGTCCTTAAGGGACCGAGTTACAACATCAAAATGAACCTTAATCCCTTGTCTATTTACATCTGTACACACTGCCCTCAAGTGGCTCAGAGGTGCTAAGATCTTACAAAATACACAGGTAGAGAAATCACGATGATTTCTCTGGGAAACATAGCACTGTCCTTAAGGGACCGAGTTATGTCTTTAAAGTCAGATTACAATGTTTATTTTTCACTCTCCTCCTCCTTCTTTGGCTCAAAAAGCTTCTTGCATCTTGTCCTGTTGTTGACTCGGCTGTTCTCCTCCTCATCTGATCATCTGATGTAGGCGTGAAGAACTTGGCCAATTCCTTGACGCAGGAAGGCCCTATGCATCTACGAGGCTCTTCTTGAATGTCCTGTAATCTGTCTGTCTCTGAGTCACTGCTGTTACGAGGAGCGTTGCCGGTGCCATGAGGCCGGCCCGGGAAGTGAAATCGTGATGGCTTTTTGCGGTCTTGTAGTGTAGGATGTTCATGTGGCCTTGTTCTCTCGGGGGCTGGTGAATTTGTTCACCCAATGGGTGAAGTGGGAAAAAACAGTATTCTACCATTAATACCCTGATTTAACAAGGCTTTTTACTTTTTTCTCGATTCCTATTTAAATATTAGGGGATTCTGCATGGACGCATGGACCCTGCCCGGCATATCAAGTGATAAATTCAAATGAAATTACAACTGCATTGCTTATGAAGTCGAGTGATTATCATTTGCGACATACAAACCCTGAGAGATATGGTCGAAAGTAGTGCATGGGGGAGATGGGGGTCATCAAGCGGCTACCGTTGTGCTACCGGATTGTATCTCGATTTCGTCCTTGAATTCCACTCCCTGGATGACCTGGGCGAGCCTGCTGAACCCCCGCAGCCTCCGCCATCGGCTTTCGGCCATATCTCACCTTGTATCAATCCGTTCGAAATGCTTCGACTGGAGCGTGCAAAGTTTATTTTAGGCCCAAGCCCAACTAGAACACGACCCAATGTAAAATCAAAATCCCACAATTAGAACTGCTGTCTCCTGACAAGATTCAGCAGGGAATTGAATGAGTCGGAGTACAATCACGCGATGAACGGTCCCCCCAATGTATTCTGGCATCAATCGTCCATCAGCCGCAAGGATAGAGAAAGGCAGAACGGGCATGGCGGCTCAATCATCTGGTTCACTGGACTGTCTGGCAGTGGAAAGTCTACCCTTGCCCACGCAGTGGAGCTGGAACTGCACAATCTGGGATACCGCACCACGGTTTTGGACGGAGACAATGTTCGCCACGGGCTTTGTGGCGACCTTGGTTTTAGTGAACAGGATCGAATGGAAAACATCCGCCGAATCGGACAGGTGGCGAGGTTGTTCGTGGATGCCGGAGTGATCGTGCTAACCGCGTTCATATCTCCGAACAGGGTCGACCGCCAGCGTGTGCGCATGATGGTGGAACAGGAGAGAGACTTTATCGAGGTGTTCTGCAACTGCCAGCTGGAAATCTGTGAACAACGCGATGTCAAGGGACTGTATCAACGTGCTCGCAAGGGCGAGATCAAGGAATTCACCGGAATATCCTCTCCATATGAAGCACCCGAGAATGCCGAATTGATCGTGAATACGGGAGACCTCAGCGTAGGGGAAAGCGTCCTTGAAGTATTGGGTTATCTGGATCTTCGCGGAATCCTTTCGCTGGCAGGGCGCAAGGATGAGTCGGCCCTTGGCTGAGTAACCCCCGGAGGTACGCACTATTGAAAAGTGTGCAAACATGACATCGTTCAGTATTAGCCAAATAGCGGGCGTTTGCCGGTATCTGCAGTCTGGCTTTTGCCTGCCGGAATTATCGCTTCCTTCTGATTTCTTGCGATACTTCCGTCCAGCGAGCATTGCGCTTCACAATACATTTTGGCGGGGAAGTCTGCACTTGCGCTGTGCTTCATGGTCATTGTGAACAACGGTTAATCAAGCAAGACATGCTCACAATTCCCGAAACAATGCGAGCGGTTGTGCTGATCGGCCATGGAGGACTGGATAAGCTGCAATACCGTGAAGACTGGCCTACCCCGGCACCTCGTCCGGGCGAGGTACTGATTAAGGTGGGTGCCTGTGGATTGAACAATACCGATATCAACACCCGTACTGCCTGGTATTCAAGGGGTGTTGCTGATGGAATCACGGAAAGCGGCGGCAAGAGCGGGTTCGACAATGCTGATTCAGACTCTGGAAACTGGTTCAATACAACCTTGAGTTTCCCGCGCATTCAAGGCGCAGATGTGGCTGGGAGAATTGCTGCAGTAGGGGAGGGCGTTGACCCGGGCCGCATTGGAGAGCGGGTCTTGATAAATCCATGGCTACATGGGCATGGTGATTGGCATTTGCCGCAAAATACAGGTTATTTCGGATCGGAGTGTGATGGTGGCTTTGCAGACTATACCAGGGTGCGTGCCGAAAATGCCATAACAGTCCATAGCGAATTGTCGGATGCAGAACTTGCCTGTTTTCCCACCGCCCTGACTACCGCCGAGCATTTGGTCTGGCGCACCGGGTTGCAACCCGGTGAATGGGTAGTTGTTACGGGTGCATCGGGCGGTGTAGGCACCACTGCAATCCAGCTTTGCCTGGCCCGAGGTGCCAGGGTGATAGGTGTTGCTTCGGCATTCAAGGCGCAAGCACTACTGGACCTAGGCTGTACGGCGGTGATTGAGCGCAATGCAGAGGATTTGGAGCGGAGAATCATGGAAGCTGCAGATGGCCCCGTTGATGTAGTCCTGGATGTGGTGGGCGGCACGATGTTCATGCCTATCCTCAATACCCTGCGCCAACGAGGCCGGCTTTCGACCTCGGGAGCCATCGCCGGCCCTGTTGTTGAATTTGATCTTCGACAGTTGATCTACAAGGATATTCAGATGACGGGTGCGACGATCTGTCCACCGCACATCTTTTCACGCACGGTGCAGTTGGTCTCGACTGGTGCGGTCAAGCCCATGCTGGCATATTCTTATCCATTGCGTGATCTGAAGCGGGCGCAGGAGGCTTTCCTCGCCAAGAAGTATACCGGCAATATCGTGGTAACGATGGACTGACAGCGCAGGGTCGATTCGGAAACGTGACCACGCTGACGGTATTTGAGAAATCATGAGGCTGCGACCTGACGGCATTCCCTTGCTGCATGGTTGGGGTGGATTTTTCTGAACCTGTGCAGAAGAAGATTGCCATCCATCCTCTGGTTTTTTACAATACCGGAGCACAAGATGATTGGCGCCTTTTCGATTCGACAAGTATACGGAGAAGAAAACAATGAATAAAATCCTGATCTTGTGGTCTACTCCACGCACGACTTCCACTGCGTTCGAATGGATGATGAGAATGCGGGGAGACATGACCTGTTTTCATGAACCATTCGGAGAGGCATGGTACAAGGGCGATGATGCAGGTTGCCCGCGTCTGACCGCAGAGAGCGAGCGAATTGCGGGGTTAACGATACAAGGCGTATACGACAGGATTCTTGCAGCGGCGCAAGACAAACCGGTCTTTTCAAAAGATATGCCGCATTATCTGGGTCCGGATGTGGATGATGTCTTTCTCGAACCCTTCTGCCACAGTTTTCTGATTCGCGACCCCGGCAAGTCCATTCCCTCGATTTTCAAAAGAGGACCCAACTGGAGCCTCTCCGAATACGGGTTTGAAGAACACCGCAACCTGTTTGACCGGATCTCGGACCGTGACGGCAAGATGCCGCCAGTGATCGACAGCGACGATCTTCTGGAGAATCCCGCAGATATTGTTTCATCATGGTGCAGTGCCGTTGGAATTGATTTTATGCCGGAAGCCATGTTCTGGGAGCCCGGTGCCCGGCCAGAAGTTGGTTGGTACGACGATGGATCCTGGCATGACACCCTGAGTGCTTCTGACGGACTCAAGCCTCAACCTCGTACATATGGCGACATACAGAGCCAGCCTGACCATGTCAAGGACATCTATATGCAGGCCTTGCCGCATTATCAACATCTGTACCAGTATCGCCTCCGCGCGAATCAGGCATGATCCGCGGGTAATGGAAGAAATCCGACCGGTAAAATGGAGTAATGCCTTGCTGGCATAATATTTCCTGAAAGGCAATCATTGCACAAAAGACGAATGAACTCCTTCGTAAAACCAGAAAGATGGGCGGATCAGGCGATTAAACTGTTTCCGTTCCAGGTCGGTTTCACATGCCCGCCGTTTGACTTCTGTGCGGCTCCTTCTGACTTCATCCGCATGGCACCCGAGACCATAGGAGTGCATGGAAGGATGATGCATGTGCCCGGCTATCAGCACAGACTGGATCAGCGAAAGCAGAACTTTGGCTTGCTTGAAGAGTTCGTTGAATGCATGGCAACCAACAATGCCGATGTTTGCGGCCAGGTCGGATCTAACTGGGTACATGCCAGTGGCCTAGGCGTCGAAGGGATTCGTCAGCATTGTGAAATGCTTAGCGACAGGTATCAGACGCCATTCCATATGGCGGGTTACGCCATGGTTGAGGCCTTGCATGATATTGGGGCCGAAAAGGTGGCCTTGAACGCCTGCTATCACAGGAGGTCATGGTATCTGGGAACCGTAGGTTTTCTTGAGGAAGCCGGATTTAATGTTGTCTGGGCTGGAAACTTCCATGATCAGGGCTGGTTTGATTCCCAGGAGAAAGTCGATGAATGTGTCTGGTGCTTCGATGAGGAGCTTCTCTGGAAGTCTTTCGACTATACGGCCGAGCAGGCCCCGGATGCTGACGCTTATCTGATCAACGGCATGTCCAATTACAGACGCCCCTCCGACGGAATGGCCCGTCGTCCGGTCCATCATATTGTCGAACTGGAGAAGCGCCTTGGAAAGCCGATCGTCGGCCATGATTCGGCATTGTACTGGCGGATTTTCAAGACGCTCGGTCTTGCACCGATCTCGGATCATGGTCATCTTCTGTCTACTTTGGGTGCATCTTGCAACCAAGGGTAACCCTGGCCAGACCGGTCAGAGTCAAATGTGGGGCATAAGGTATATTGATGTCAGTTGCTGAAAGCTGATCAGGATCAGCCGTTGTCTGCAATGTGCCGATATGCAGGAAATAGCCAATACCGATTACCTGGCGTGTGCATTCCTTATGGGCAAGGGGATGAAAAGACTGCCGATGGTCAAGACCAATCCGGAAATTAAGGGAATACCATTCTCACGGCACGACAATAAATTTGTTAGAATTGGCATAGGTGTTGTCTGCGGTGCACGAGTTGATCTCTAAATCCTTGCAACCTAATTTACTATATCAGGTGCTTGGTTAAGTGGCGGGCGAGCATACACATGGTCATTACCACTGAGAATCCCGATGTCATTTCATTGCACCGCCTTGAATCTTTCGGTTCAAGGAAACGGGATCGCACGTCATATGCGGACAACACCGTATTTCCCAAATTCATGGTCGGTTGACAGAAGGCACAGAGATTGATGCTGGATAAGAAGTCGCTTCGTGCCTCGCTTCGAAGGCAACGTCAGGGTGTCTCGCAATCCTCTCAACGACAGGCTGCAATTGGGTTGGCAAATCAGCTGCAGAATCTCCCGGAAGTTCGGACAGCGAAATTTATAGGAATGTATCTGGCAAGTGATGGAGAAATCGACCTTCGCCCATCCATGGAATGGTGCTGGGACAATCAAATTGAAACATGTGTTCCCATCATCCGAAACCAGACCAAAATCCTGGGTTTTGCCCCTATTGGGCGAAACACCGCATTAACCGGTAGTCGACTGGGAATTTTGGAGCCCAGGGTGAATGAGAACGAGACAATGGAAGCAGGAAAACTGGATATTCTGCTTATGCCGCTTGTTGCCTTTGATCATTATGGCAACCGTTTGGGCATGGGCGGAGGGTTTTACGACTCAACCCTGAAGGCGAACCGAGATGCAGGCGGGCAGGCACCCTTGCGAATCGGAGTCGCTCACGAATTTCAGGGAGTTGAGAAAATCGAGCCTGACCCATGGGATATGCCTGTGGACATGATAATCACGGATTGCCGGATACGCGATTTGAGAAACCCTGAAACATCTAGACTATCTGTTTCGACAGAGCAAGCATGGACAACGGCATGAAGACATGAAGTACTGGCTGATGAAAAACGAACCGGAAGATTATTCGATTGACGATCTTGAGATGGCCGGCACGGATCATTGGGATGGCATTCGGAATTATCAGGTGCGCAATTACATGCGCGATGAAATGTCAGTCGGTGATCAGGCCTTCTTCTATCATTCCAGCTGCAAGGTTCCCGGAATTTTCGGAATAATGGAAATCGTATCCGAAGCGTATCCTGATCATACGGCCTGGGATCCAAGTGAGCACTACCATGACCCTCGTAGTACGCCTGACTCGCCTGTTTGGCTGATGGTGGATGTGAAGTTCGTTCGCAAGTTTGAGAGTCCGGTTACCCTCAAGGAATTGAGGACTCATCCGGAATTGTCGGAAATGCGAATTCTTCAGCGAGGCAACCGATTGTCAGTAACCCCATTGTCTCGTGAACACTGGGACTTTATTATCGGATTAACGGATAGAGAAGAAGGTTAAACACAATGACGAGAAAACTATTTGCCACATTGATACTGGTATTGCTGCCATTTATCGTGCAGGCTCAAACGAATCAAGAAGGAACAGACAGAATGATTAAAATGACAACATCTCTCGGCGAGATCATGATCGAGTTATATCCAGACGAGGCTCCGGTTACGGTCAGGAATTTCCTCGATTATGTCGAGAGCGGATTCTTCACCGGTACCGTGTTTCACCGTGTAATCCCCGGGTTTGTGATTCAGGGCGGTGGGCTCGACAAGGACATGCGATCCAAAAAGACCAACCCCGGGATAATCAATGAAGCGGACAATGGTCTGAAAAATGAGGTTGGTACGCTTTCAATGGCCCGTACCAGCGACCCAGGTTCTGCAACATCCCAATTCTTCATCAATCTCGTTGATAATGCGTTTTTGGACTTTAAGGCCAAGACACCTCAAGGTTGGGGTTATGCGGTATTTGCAAGGGTAACCTCCGGAATGGAGGTCGTGAACAGTATCGCATCTGTAGCTACCGGAAACAGGAATGGGCACAGTGATGTTCCGCTTGATCCAATTGTGATTATGAACGTGGAAGTCATTGAAGGGTAGTGCCCGGGCAACCCTGCTCATCGGGAAGTGATGAAACGCAACGCAAGCAACATGTCTCGAAAACTGTACATCAAGACATTCGGTTGTCAGATGAATGAATATGATTCGTCCAGGATGGCTGACTTACTGCATAATACTCACGGTTTCGTCTCCACGGACGATCCAAACGAGGCCGACATGGTTATGCTGAATACCTGCTCGGTCAGGGACAAGGCTCAACAAAAGGTCTACAGCCAATTAGGGCGCTGGAACTCCCTTAAGATGGAAAATCCGGATCTCATCATCGCTGTCGGCGGTTGTGTGGCCAGTCAGGAAGGCGAACAAATCCTCAAGCGTGCTCCACAGGTGGATATTGTGTTCGGGCCGCAAACCCTGCACCGCCTGCCTGATATGCTGGATCAATGCATCGGCCAGAAAAAGTCAAGGGTCGACATATCGTTTCCCGAGATTGAGAAATTTGACTGTCTGCCCCCTGCTCGAGTTGATGGACCAAAAGCGTATGTTTCAATCATGGAGGGTTGCAGCAAGTACTGCTCATTCTGTGTCGTGCCGTACACTCGGGGGACGGAGTTCAGCCGTCCGTTCGATGATGTGATGACCGAAATTGTGGAACTGGCAGAGCAGGGTGTCCGGGAAGTTACCCTGCTTGGTCAAAACGTCAATGGATACCGGGGACCACTGTATGACGGCGGTGTCATGGAATTTTCAAAACTGCTTTACTACGTCGCCTCGGTAGATGGTATTGATCGAGTGCGTTATACCACTTCGCACCCGATTGAGGTTACGGATGGCCTGGTTGTCGCACATGTAGCAATCCCCGAGTTGGCGGCTCATCTTCATTTGCCTGTGCAGAGTGGTTCAGACCGAATTCTGAAGAGCATGAAGAGAGGATATACATCAGCAGAGTACCTTGCGTGGATTGACAAGTTCAAGGGGGTGTATTCCAATCTGTCCATATCGTCGGATTTCATTATCGGATTTCCGGGTGAGACCGATGAGGACTTTGAGCAGACCATGGACTTGATTGACTATGTACAATATGACCAGAGTTTCAGCTTCATATACAGCCCAAGGCCGGGCACTCCTGCTGCCGAGATTGAAGATACTGTCCCAATGCAGGAGAAGAAGGCTCGGTTGATGGCACTGCAGAATCGCATCAACGGGTTTGCAGCCGAATACAGTAAAGGCATGGTCGGAACAAGCCAGCGCTTGCTGGTTGATGGGCACGCACGAAAGTCTCCTCAACAGCTGACGGGTAGAACCGAAAACAACAGGGTTGTCAATTTTGATGGCCCATCATCGTTGGTCGGTCGGTTTGTCGATGTCATGATTACCGAAGCCTTGCCCAATTCCCTGCGTGGACGACTTTATCCTGGCAGCATCAAGCATGCGAACTGATTAATCATTTGCCCTTGACACAACTCATCAATTTCGAACTACTGCCGGCAGAGAATGATCGGCTGTCGTCGCTTTGTGGGCAGATGAACTGTCATATAAAGCATATTGAGGAAAATCTGCAGGTTCGAATCGTCAATCGCAGTAATCGTTTTAGCATTAGCGGTTCGGCAAGCGACTCCGAACATGCCGCAACAGTAGTAAAGAGATTATTTGAAATGACAAAATATCGCTCGGAGCCAATTTTGCCGGGGGATGTCGCTTTAGCCTTGTCTTCCTTGGGTGATGGGAGCATATCCGAGTCTGGCCCACATTCCCCCGATGCGGATACGATTCATGAAGATGAGGAAGTGATTCTGAATCTGCGGAAAAATGTGATTCGGGGGCATAATCATCGCCAAAGGCTCTATTTGAAGAATATTCGGGACCACGATATAAACTTCGGAATTGGTCCTGCAGGGACGGGCAAAACCTATCTGGCAGTAGCAAGTGCTGTCGATGCCCTGTCTCGTAATGAGATTGAGCGAATCCTGTTGGTTCGACCTGCAGTCGAGGCCGGCGAGAAACTGGGTTTCCTGCCTGGCGATGTGGGACAGAAAATCGATCCCTATCTTCGCCCTCTGTTTGATGCGCTGTATCAGATGCTGGGTTATGAGCGGGTCGGAAAGCTGATTGCACGCGGCACCATTGAACTTGCTCCATTGGCCTATATGCGTGGGAGAACACTCAATGACTCCTTTGTAATTCTGGACGAGGCACAAAATACCACAGTTGAGCAGATGAAAATGTTCTTGACTCGAATTGGCTTTAATTCCAGGGCTGTGGTCACGGGAGACATAACCCAGATTGATTTGGCTAGAGACCAGTTATCTGGGCTTAAACATGCGCATAGTGTGCTCAAGGATGTCAAGGGAATATGTTTCATCCACTTCAAGCCACAAGACGTTGTTCGGCATCCCCTGGTACAGCGAATCGTGGAAGCTTACGAACAGCATATCGGTGACAGTTGATTATCAGTTGGCTGTAGAGCACGAGGGAGATTTACCGGACAATCTCCGAGTTCAGGCGATCGTCAATGCAGTATTGGTCAAGGTAGGAATGCCGAAGGCGGAACTGGTTGTCAGGGTCGTTGATGAAGCTGAAATCCTGGATCTCAACCAGCGTTACAGGAATCGGGAGTCAACCACCAATGTGTTGTCCTTTCCTTTTGATCGACTCAATGGAATAGAAGAGAATTATGTCGGGGATGTAATCATTTGCTATCCGGTGGCCAAGACCGAGGCTTCCAGACAGATGGTCGAGTTTGCGTGGCACTTTTCCCACCTTCTGGCACATGGCATCCTGCACCTGTTTGGTTATGATCACAAGCACGATGAAGAGGCCGAGTTGATGGAAAATCTGGAGCGTGAGATATTGAGTAGTCTTTGACTATTCAGTAATGACTAGTCCTCGTTTCAAGTTTTCCGGTCAGGCATCATATAGGGTTATCCGAACATCAAGAGCAGATGATGGAGTACAGCTGAATGAAGATTGCATTAGCAGCTCTGGCAGGTGGACTTCATGTCCTTGCATTTGCTCCGTTTTACTGGTGGCCGTTATCAATCATCAGTCTTTCGCTGCTGTTCTATCTCTGGCTAGATGCATCTCCTCGTACTGCCCTGTTCCATGGCTATGTTTACGGATTGGCCATGTTTGGGTTTGGGGTGTCATGGATGTATATCAGCCTGCACACATATGGAAACATGCCGGCATGGGCGGCTACCTCGAGTGTTGGTCTGGGAGTTGCCTATATTTCGATTTTCCCGGCCCTGTGTGGTCTTCTGCAGGGCTTCCTGAAGGGTGTGGATCCCAGGTTACGTCTCTGCTTGTTGATGCCATCCGTCTGGATTTTGTCTGAATGGATTCGTGGTTGGTTTCTAACCGGGTTTCCCTGGCTTTCAATGGGTTATGCCTATCTCGAAACACCATTGTCGAATCTTGCTCCTCTGGGTGGCGTGTACTTTGTTGGACTCGTTTCGGCAATGAGCGCTGGGGCCCTGGTTGCACTGGTCCGACTGTTTTCAGGAAAAAGCGTTGTTTCCGTGATTGGTGTCGCGATTCTGTGGGGTATAGGGTGGGCATTAAACACGACGACCTGGACATCGCAAGAAGGTGAGCCTGTTCGAGTTGGGATTGTCCAGAACAATGTGTCTATCCAGGCGAAATGGAATCAGGACGAATCCCAGCAGATCATTGAAGACTACATCACTGCGAGTGAGGATTTATTGGAACAGGATTTGATTGTATGGCCGGAGGCTGCGGTTCCGGATTATCTGGACAATCTGAATACGAGTTTCTGGAGGTTTGTTGAGCATCATCCTGCTGACTTTGTGTTTGGCGTGTTGTTCCGGGAGCAATCTGGCGATGCGAAGACATACCACAACAGTGTGGCGTCAGTGACTGACAGGATTCATCTCTATCACAAGCATCACCTGGTTCCTTTTGGTGAATATTTCCCTGCCCAGTGGCTTTTTCGGCCATTGCTGAATATGCTGGATATGCCGATGGCTTCATTTACTGCAGGGCGGGCAAATCAGTACCCCCTGACTGCGGCCGATAACTTTTTCGCCGTGTCAATTTGTTACGAGGATGCCTTTCCGGATGAAGGACGCTTTCAGATCAAGCGTTCTGGCCTGATGCTCAATGTGAGTGAGGACATCTGGTTCGGTAATTCGCTGGCGCCGCATCAGAGGTTGCAGATGGCTCGATTCCGTGCGCGCGAGAGTGAGCGAGGGATGATTCGGGCGTCTAATACCGGGTTGTCATCAATCATCAATTGGAAGGGCGGGGTGGATAGTTATGCCCCACAGTTTCAGCGAGCGGTCATCAAGGGCCAGGCTCAACCACGTTCCGGGATAACACCATATATTGCGTATGGTGATACACCAGTATTGATTCTCATCAGCGTAATATTGGGAATGCTCCTTTTGCGGAAGTTTGTGATTCGGAAGCAGTGATCAAGTCAATCTTGAATTCTTTACATTGTGTATTCGCTCTAACGAAAACCGGTTGCAGTAGATGCCTATATGGTAGTAAATATATATAGTGCTTGGTATTACAAGAAGTTAAATAGAGATACGATTATAAACACAAGGGAATCCAGTTGCCTGGAACAGACATTTCGAGCCTCTGGCTTGACGGTTTCCTCCCCCTATTCCCGGATGAAGGCACACTGGGAATAGGGGGTATTGCGCTTCGGAGTGGAAATGGGGCAGTCAGCCCCTCTTGGTGCGTCCGAGAGTGTTCGTCATCATGTCGTGGCGTTGGCCGGGCAGCACGGCCCGGCCTGCTACGAAGCCTGGTATGCCGGGATGCTGTGCGCCTGTTGCCGGATTATCGGGCTGGATACCCGGGTGGAGGATTCTTCCAGCAGGAGCCGTATGGACATGGTGGTGCTCCACGGCGGTCAGGTATTCGTGTTCAAGTTCAAGATAGTCGACGTGGAAGATGACACGGACCCCGCCGCCCGACAGGCCATAGAGCAGATCCGGGGAAGGGGCTATGCCGAGAAATACAAGAACCGGAACGAACCGGTCGACCTGATCGGCGCGGCCTTCGGCCGGGGTCGGAGTCCGGCGGCCGTCACGGATATTCCCAGGCTGAATGTCGGTTGGGACCGGGTGGTTACTCCGTCGTAGAATCCATGGTGACGTTCACCACGGACCACTTGATCAGGCCCCGATAGGTCTCTAATTTCAGGCTACCGCGGCCCACCCCGGAATGCCTGCCTCCCGGTGACGCGGTCCCGGAAAGCATTCGCACCAGGGCGCACCCTTGCCTCATACGGCCTGATACACCCGGAAAAACCGTAATCGGGCAGTGCTCGGGATGAATGAACACCCCGGGCACACCTGTCGATCCATGGCGTTCACCGACCGGGCTCGGGCCCCTGCTTTTCCCGGCAGAACCTCCCCGGTCTCGCCAGCCAGCTCGGCAAACGCCTTCACCACCGCAGGGACGCCTCGAGCCCGAACATGTCCTCGGGCGCCGTATCCGGATCCTCCCTGCGCGTCGCCTTCACCCCCAGGGAAAGGTCCACCGCCGACCCGGACTCCGGCGTCAGGCGCCAGCCGACACTGTAGTCCCGGTTATCCCCGGCAATGCCCACTCCGGCATGGGGGCTGCCCGTGTACCGGCCCGAGAAGACCGGTACACCATACGCCCCCTCCAGCGTCCACCGGCTTTCCCCGTCCCCGCTCACCGCACGGTCCTCCAGCAGGTCCGTAGCGAACAGCGCATCCAGTCCGCCCTCCGACTGGCCGCCCAGGTCCTGGCGAAGGCTGAACGACGGGCCGCGACCGGTGTTCCCGTCCCGATCGAAAGACAGATCCACTGAGAACCCCCGATCTTCCAGGTCATCGTCGTCATGGCGCACCAGCGTGCGGCCAGACAGGTCCAGACGGATGCCCGCGGCCGGACTGCTCCAGGACACCCCGCCACCGAGTTCGATTCCGGAACCGGTCTCCGCATCTCCCCCGTCGTGGCGCAGTCCAAGTTCCAGCTTCGGCGTGACATGGCCACCCCCGGCAAGGGCCACCTGCCAGCTACCCTCCAGGCCGAGGCGCAGGCGGGTCACGTCGGAGTCCGATCCCGCAAGTTCTCCGGTCCCGTCCGACTCCGTCCGCGCCCACAGCGCGTCCGCGGTCAGTGCCAGTACCAGGCCGTTTCCTCCCGGCCGCCCCAGCAGGTCCCCGCGCATCCCCATGGACGCCATGGTCCACGTGATGTCGGCCTCGAGGGCATCCCCGGCCGTCATCGTATCCGGCCGGAGGGAAACCTCTCCCATGCCGTGACCGAACGCGCCCCAGAGACCGATCCGTTCCGACATCTGCAGGGAGCCGTAGGGAACCGCCGCCGTCAGGGTCGATGCCACCTTCCCGTCGCCTTCCCGTACCGCACCGCCGCAGGGGATTCTTCCCTCCATCCCTTCGGGACACTCCTGCGGTCCGGTTTCGGAATCCGCATAATCTCCCTCGCCGTCCGAGTGCAGCAGTGCCAGGCCCAGCAGCCAGCCGTCCCGGGCGTAGTCCGAACCCAGCATCGCCGTGGTCGTCTCCCCGTCCAGGGTGAACGTGCCCTCCCGGCCGTCGAAGGAAGACTCGCTTCCCCGGCCCCAGAACGACAGGCTCCCGCCCATCGCGTCCTCGCGGCCCGTCGCCGTGAAGCTGCTGCCCAGCAGCGCCTCCCTGAGCGTCATTGCTTCCGTGCTCCAGCCGTAACCGGTTTCCTTCAGGCCCCAGCCGTGACCGTCTTCAGGGATTCGGATGTTACGCTCTGCGATACCCGGACCGTTTCCGGTGACCGGGCCATTGCCGGTTTCGAGGTCACCGCTTCCCGAAACGCCCGATTCAGGGCTCGAGAGGGAAGCAAGATCCACATGGCCGGCCAGCGTGCCCTCGACCCCCGCCGTGCGGGGCGCCACCATGCGGCCCGAGATCCCGTCCAGCGCCTGCTGCGCCACCGTGCGACCGAAGCGCGACAGCCACGCCGCCGGCATCGGGTCCGAGTTCACGATGGTGCCCACCGCGACCCCGTCGGCGATCTTCGCCCCGCCCTTCG
>JAJEAV010000042.1 GCA_022822625.1 Gammaproteobacteria bacterium
CATACCCTGTACCATCTGGACTATCCGAACTTCGAGGTGCAGAGCAGTTTCAACAAGGGTCTGGCCGAGCACCTGACCGGACGTGGCCGGGAAGTGGTGACCGCGGGAAGGGACATGGTTGAAGCTCTTGGTGCCAACGACTTTTCCCTGTTCCGGGAGAAGGTTCAGACACTGTTTGCGGAGATTCCCCATTCCTGGCATGACAGTGGCGATCTCGGCCACTACGAGTCCTGGTATGCGAGCCTGCTGTACATGGGTTTCCGGACCACGGAAGTGGATCTTCGGGCAGAGGAGGCTTCAAGCTACGGCCGTTCGGACATGGTGCTGCTGCATGAAGGCCAGGTGTTCGTGCTGGAGTTCAAGATGGTGGAAGAGGGCACGGAAGTGGAACAGACTCTCGACAGTGCAATCAAGCAGATACGGAAAAAAGGGTATGCAGAGAAGTATCGAGGTCGTGGAGAACCGGTTCACCTGATCGGCATGGTGTTTGGCGATAGAACCCTGCTGGAGATGCGTGTCGAGGCACTTTGACGATATGTCAAAGACAGCCAACCGGCCTGGAGCTGCATTTCGGGGTGGAGTTGGGAAATGGAGTGCATCCCTTGATCAGCAAAATCCTTCAATTCCTCTATGCAAGTGCACTTCATGGTAGAGGCAATATTTTCAGTTAACTCTCTGCTTGACGATTTCCGAACATTCCAGCGTCAGCTGCAATTCTGCAGAATGCGACTTTTGCAAGGTGGTGACAATTATTTCCCCTAATCCTTAAACAGGAATCGGGGAAAAGTAAGAAACTTTTTTAAATCAGGGTATTAATGAAAGAATAGTGTTCTTATCAACTTCGCCCATTGGGTGAACAGATTCACCAGCCCCTGAGAGAACAAGGCCACATGAAAATCCTACACTACAAGACCGTAAAAAGCCATCACGATTTCACTTCCCGTGCCGACCTCATGGCACCGGCAACGCTCCTCGAGCGGCTGGAACTCGGCAAGATCGTTGACCGGATGATGCCCGCTCCGGGCAGCAACCGGGGCTACCGGCACAGCATCGTCTTCGAGACCTTCCTGCTGATGTTCCACGAGGGCGCGCAGTACCTGGAGGACATGCGCCATCTGCGCAAGGAGCGGGGGCTGGTCGGGCTGATGGGCTTTCGGTCGCTGCCCTGTGCGGCTACGCTGGGCAACTGGCTACGCAGGGTCGGCAGGCACGCCGTCACGGGATGCCCTGCAGGCAGTCAACCGCCGTCTCCTGGAGGCGGGCCTGCAGGGCCAGGATCGCGTGACCCTCGACATGGACGCCTCGGTGGTGCATGCGAATAAGAAGACTGCGAGGCGCACCTACCAGGGGAAACGGGGATACACCCCGATGTTCGGGCACATTGCCGAGTCCGGCCAGATTGCATACTGTGAGATGCGCAAGGGCAATGTCCCGCCGGCGGCGGGGAATGTCGAGTTCTTCCAGAGCTGTCTCGAGGCCCTCCCGAGGGTACGTGGCGGCCGATGCAGCTTGCCGACGAGTCCCTGTCGGAAACCGCATCCAGCTCTTCCGGGCATCCCGGCCGCCCAAATCCCGGATCACAACGGGCAGAAAAATCTCTATTTAAGGATTAGGAGACAACACTCTGTCTTTTCAATGATTCAGTCCATTTGATACAATTCGAAAACTTCCATTCTCCTATTCACTAGAAACGCTCTCATACTCATGATTGATCTTTATACATGGTCTACGCCTAATGGGCGAAAAATCAGCATAATGCTTGAAGAAACAGGTTTGCCTTATACGGTTCATCCGATTGACATCGGTAAGGGGGATCAGTATGCCGAATCTTTTTTGACCATGAACCCCAACGGAAAAATACCGGTCATTATCGATCGAGATAATGGAAAAACCGTTTTCGAGTCGGCAGTCATATTAATGTATCTTGCCAACAAAACAGGGGGACAGTTTCTGCCAAAAGATTATTCATCTCGATATTGGTCTATCATGCAGTGGCTGATGTTCCAGATTGCTCATGTAGGTCCGATGCTTGGACAGGTCCATCACTTCACGCGCTTCAATCCGGGGGTTGCTCCTTATGCCCAGGAGCGATACCTAAACGAAGCGCTTCGTCTCTACAAGATACTCGACACCCACCTTATCGATCGTGAATTTCTTGCTGGCGATTATTCAATTGCGGATATGGCAACATGGCCATGGGTCGCCAGATTCAATTGGCAAACTGTCGATATCGCCATGTATCCGAACGTCTTGCGCTGGTATTTGGCGATTGCAGAGCGGCCCGCAGTCCGAAAAGGATGGGATGTTCCGCCTAGTGACCAGCCGATCCCCATGCCCTGACGGTATCAGCACTCCGGATTGAATTTCTCGATCAACTTCAACAAGCCGAAGCCGTAGCCTCCATACCCATAACCGCCAGTGGTTTTATCATTTTTGTTAGTTCAAGTGCTCGCTCGCTGGAGGCATTACCATCCAAAGCCCGCTTCTTGACCCCCTGCAAGATGGCGGTAAACCGGAAAAAACTAAACGCAAGATAAAAGTTCCAATCCGAAATACTGGCAAGATTTCTCTTCTGGCAATACATTTCAACATATTCGGCTTCTTCCGGTATGCCAAGATCTTTGCGATTCACATTTCCCAGGCCCGGCAGAACATCGTTATCAGGAAAACGAAGTTGCATGCATTGATAGGCAATATCCGCCAGCGGATTCCCCAGTGTACTGAGTTCCCAGTCCAATATCGCCAAAATCTCAAGCCGCTCGGCATCAAAAATGAAATTGTCCAGCCGATAGTCACCATGGACGACACAGGACATGCCGTCATCAACCGGAAGATTTTCCCGTAACCATTGGATGAGACAGTCCATTTCTTCAATCGTCTCGGTTGTGGACTGCTGATATTGGTATGCCCAGCGATCGGTCTGACGAGCGAAATAGTTCCCAGGTTTTCCAAAACCCGCCAAACCTATGGACTCAGGCTGAACAGAGTGCAGGTCTGCCAGAACGCGATTCATCCGATCATATACTCTGGCCCTTTGATCATTGCTTAATTCGGGAAGTGCCGGGTTCCAGAAAATGGTGCCCGCTACATACTCCATGACGAAGAACATGGTTCCGATGATATCTTCATCTTCACAAAGATGCAGACATTTCGGGGTAGGTATCCCTGTTTCACTCAATGCACTCATGACTCGAAACTCCCGTTCCACGGCATGTGCTGAGGGAAGCAGGTTTCCATCAGGCTGCTTCCTCAAGACATATTTTGCCGTGGGAGTATTCAAAAGATACGTTGGATTCGATTGCCCATCAGGGAATTTAAGGATTTCCAAGGGGCATGAAAATGACTCCACATATTCGGAAAGATAGATTTCAAGACGCTTCAGTCTGAAATTATCAAAATCATGCATAACGGGAAATAACCTGTTTGCCCAGTGCCATATGGTGAACTTGATCAGGCCCATCAGCCTGGCGGCACCAACGGGCATAGTTGAATGCTTCCGCCATGAAATAATCAGCAGTCAATCCGCCGGCACCATGTATCTGCATACACCGGTCAAGTACCTCCTGAACCAGTAGTGGGACACGTGTCTTGCTGGCTGCAATCAGGTCTCTGGCTTGCCTGGCTCCATGCTCATCCATTTTTCTACATGTTTCATGGACCAGCAGGCGGGCCATTGCAATATCCGAGAACGATTTTGATATATCTTCTCTAATAGACTGGTTTTCTGATAATAATTTCCCAAATACGCTGCGATTTGTAACGCGCATACAAGCTAGTTCCAAAGCTCTTTGGGCAGCCCCAATCAATCTCATGCAATGGTGAATTCGTCCCGGCCCCAGACGACCCTGGGCAATTTCAAAGCCGCGACCCGGACTGAGCAGGATGTTCTCGAGTGGGACCCGGACATTCTCAAACAGTATTTCTGCATGTCCAAATGGTGCATCGTCATATCCTAGAGTGGTAAGTGGTCGTACCAGAGTGACTCCAGGTGTTTCTCTGGGTACCAGCACCTGACTTTGCTGGCGATGTCGATCCGGGTTATCAGGATCTGTTTTACCCATTACGATCAATAATTGATTGTTTTCATGCATCGCTCCGGTGATGAACCACTTTCTTCCGTTGAGTACCCACTCATCATCATCCCGATCAATTCTCAGCTGGATATTGGTGGCATCACTGGATGCTACATCTGGTTCGGTCATGGCATAGGAAGACCGAATTTCCCCTTTGAGTAGAGGTTCCAACCAGGTTTTTTGCTGCGTTGACGTTCCATACTTCATCAGGACTTCCATATTTCCCGTGTCCGGAGCATTGCAGTTAAATACCTCTGGAGACCACAATATTCGTCCCATTTCTTCTGCTAGTGGAGCATATTCAAGGTTGGTCATTCCCCCGTTTTCTGAATAATGTCCATATTCAACATGTATGAACAGGTTCCAGAGACCTTCTTGGATGGCGAGTCGCTTGAGATCTTCAACCAACCCAGAACTCTTGAATCGATTCTGTGCCGATTCAAGATGTTCGCGGTAAGCTAGCTCATTCGGATAGATGTGCCTATCCATAAAACCCTTGAGGCGCGAAAGCAGCGCCTCGGATGTTTGGAATCTCTTGACCATGGTTGAACGAAAACGAGATTATTCTTGAATCTGGGATTGATCGTTTCTCTTGATGTTAATTCTCCTGTCGCCTGTTTCGTAGGCAAGAAATGAAAACCAGTAGCCAGGCGGGAAAGCTTATGACCAGAGCATAGAATAACATCATCAAGGGACCGAGCAAACCGGCAAATATAACCCCGACTATGCTAATCGGACCCAGAACTAGCGCACATATGTAAAACGAAACCTTTCTGCCATGTTGCCATAACTTACGACATGCAAATGCCAGAAATAACCCGGATATGGCAGCAACAGCCATCAAAAAAACCTGACCGTCACCACCCTTGTCTTCCAATACCGATAAGCCAAACCTGATCAAGCCACTCAGAAAGATTCCGGCAGGTAACCAGGTGAAGGCAATAATCCCAAAAAGTACTTTTTGGACAGTGAAATTGGGTGCCGGCATTTTTTCGTCCCTCAAGTTGCCTGATTCAAGGAACCATGGTTAAGACTGAGTTCCCGGTCAAACACTGTACCTGCATCCATCAAGTCTTCAGTTTTTACAGTATCAATCCCGATCTCTCGGAGTATTGAATGAGTCTGCTCACCGTATTTGGGAGCACCATGATGAATTTTCGACTCCGTCCGTGAAAATCGAGGGGCCGGAGCTGCCTGGAGGACGTCATCAACGAGGGCATGACTTGACCGTTCTTTATTGGCAGGGTGATCAGGAGCTTCTCCCAGACTGAGAACAGGGCTTACACAGGCATCGGAACCTTCCAACATGTTGCACCATTCCTGTCGTGAACGGGTCTTGATTATGCTGGATATACGATCACGCAGGATAGGCCAGTTTGCCGGGTCTTCATGACAGGGAAGGGTACTTTTGTCCAATCCAAGCTGCTTCATCAAGAAGGTGTGAAACTTGTCCTCCAGAGCACAAATCGAAATATATTTTCCATCCGAACACTCATAGACATTGTAATGATGTGCTCCACCGTCAAGGAGGTTGACTCCACGCTGTTCAGTATTCCAATTGTTCTCCGCTGCCATTTCATGAATCGTCAGCAGTTGATAAATCGTACCATCGACCATTGCTGCATCGACAACCTGTCCAAGCCCGGATTGCTGTCTCTCGAGCAGCGCGGCCAGAATTCCATTCAGGAGCAACATGCCACCACCGCCCATATCTGCGATCATATTGAGTGGGATCTGGGGCTTACCCCCGTGTTCGCCAACCGCATGCAACGCGCCGGTAATTGATAAATAACCCAGATCATGTCCGGGAACATTCGCTAACGGCCCATCTTGTCCCCAACCGGTTACTCGTCCGTACACCAATTCCGGGTTTTGTTCAAGGCAAATATCGGGGCCTATTCCCAGTCTCTCGCAAACTCCTGGCCTGTAAGGGTCAATTAGTACATCGGCACGATCAATCAATTGAAGAAGAATGGATACTCCCCTTGAATCCTTGAGGTTGACAACAATGGACTCCTTGCCACGCATACCAATCAAGTTACGCCTTTTTTGCCCCTCGTTGAATTTTTCTACTACAATCACTCGTGCGCCCATGTCGGCAAGCATCATGCCCGCCATTGGTCCCGGGCCAATTCCGGCAAGTTCGATAACTGTATATCCGTTCAGCGTTCCCAATTCCGAATCCGTAAGTCGTCAAAAATCAACCTGCCTATTGTATATACAGAGACTTCATGTTGTCGTAAATTACTGCATGATCAGAAAACTGCAGGATCGTGTCAATTACACTGGCAGATAACCTTAAATTCTCTATACCGAAAGGAATTGATACAATCGAATCCAGATGATTTTGAAACCGGCCCATTCTCCCCGAGAAGGCATGTTGGAAAGTTTCATGCGTTATTGCAAGATACAATTTCCCTTCATTCCCTGTGTGTCTTCTACAAATTCCAGAAACCAAGAAAACAGTTTATATATAAATTATATCTTCATGTAAATATGTATTAAATAAATATCATTTGGATAACAGTTGATCAATATGCCAGCTTCTTCTAGTGAAACATCCATCAGTTGAACCATCAATTTCAGAAATGAAAAAAAACATAAAAATTGCCCTGATCAAAGGAGATGGAATCGGTATTGACGTTGCTGAAGCAGCGAAGGAGACCATCGACCGAGTTCTGGAAATCAAGCAGTTGCCACAATTTGACTACTGTGAGATCGAGGCGGGAGCAGGGTACTATCAAAAGACCGGTCTCGACATGGAACCAGCAGGAGAGGAGATGGCCGAACAATGTGATGCAATCCTACTCGGCGCAATTGGCTTGCCCTCGGTTCGAACCCCAGAAGGCACTGAAATCATGCCTCATCTTCGACTTCGTGAGCGTATGGATTTATATGCTGCGGTTCGTCCAGTACGCGCATACTCAAATTCACCTCAAAGACTTAGCGACCCACGGGCGACAAAGATTGATCTCGTCATCTTGCGAGAGAATACGGAGGGGTTGTTCTATACAGCATCGACAAGTGGCCGACTACAGGTAGCCAACGACTATGAAGCCCGTGAAACACTGCGAATTACCCGCTCAAATACCGAAAAACTTCACCGATTTGCGTTTCGACTTGCCAGCAAACGTAAAGAGCAGGGGAAGAATGCACTGTTGACCTGCGTGGATAAGGCCAATGTATTCAAGTCGATGGCTTTTTTCAGAAAGATATTTGATGAGATCGCTGTGGAGTTCCCGGGCATCGAGACATCCTATAACCATGTTGATGCCCAGGCGCTCGACATGGTTCGTCGTCCATGGGAATTTGGAGTACTGGTCATGGAAAACATTTTTGGTGACATCCTTTCCGATCTGGGAGGTGGGTTGGTCGGGGGAATGGGTATGGCACCATGTGCCGAAATCGGCGACTATAACGGATTGTTCCAGTCTTCTCATGGCACTGCACCCGATATTATGGGACAGGATCTGGCAAATCCGTTGGCAGGCATACTTGCCGGATCAATGATGCTGGATTACCTGGCAGAAAAATTCGATTATGAATCGTTGGCAGATTGCTCAAAATTGATTGATCGGTCTATCGAACGTGGATTTGATGAGAGTCGACTTCGTCCGTGTGAATCAGGTGGAGACATGGGCACTCAGGCAATCACGGAAGAGGTCATTGCGCTGATCAACGAAACGGGGTCTTGAGCGAGATTCAGTTTTTCCAGTTACTATCGAGCAAATCATTCATCACACAAGAATCCTTCAGTCGCAAAACTCTGGTGGATCAAAAGCGGTCACCGGGGGGGCGGTGCCGTCAAATTTCTCAATTCTGACCAGACAGCTATTCGCAATTGGCCCCTGTCCCAGACTGGAAGTACCTTTATCCGGTGTCAGTACATTCGGGTTACCGTGCTTGCAAAAGCTGCTTGTGACACCCGGTTCATGGGGATCAAACCAGGCACCTGTACTCATCAGTGCAACGCTGTCACGAATCCCGTCATCAATCACCAGTCCGGCCAGACATGCGCCACGCTGATTGTAGACTTTTACAATATCTCTGGGCCTGAGGTTTCTTTTGGATGCCTCACGGGAATTGATGGCAACCGGCTCGCGCTCACCGATTTTCCTTGATCGGCTGTATTGCCCGTGATCAAGCTGCGAATGCAGTTTGGTTGCTGGCTGGTTCGATAACAGGTGAAGAGAATCTTCATCAGCATTTCCGAGCCATTCCAGAGGTTCCAGCCAGACTGGATGACCAGGACAATCAGCATATCCAAATTGATCAATAGCGGGGCAGAACAGCTCGATCTTGCCGCTTTCGGTTTTCAATGGATTGTTGACTGGATCATCGTGGAATGACTTGAACAAAACGGTTGGCTCCTTGGGAGGAGGATAGAGTATCCATTCATCAGACTTGAAGTCATGATAATCAGGGATATCAATGCCACGGGATTTGGCAGTTTCCTGCGTTTTGTTGTAGATGAACTGCAGCCATTCCTGTTCACTGCGACTGCCTGTGAATTCCTCTGCAACCCCCATTTTTTTTGCGATGCCCGAAAATATGTCAAAGTCGCTTCTGGCAAGGCCTGGAGGATCGACCACTTTTTGCATGTAAACGGCAAAGGGATCTCTAGGGGAGAGTGCTATATCGTTTCTTTCTAGTGTCGTCGTACAGGGAAGAACGATATCGGAATGCTTGGCCATACTGTTCCAGCACCATTCATTTACGATGATCGTATCGGGCTTTTGCCAGGCTCTGAGCATCCGGTTGATATCCTGATGATGGTGGAAAGGGTTTCCGCCCGCCCAGTAAACCATATGGATATCGGGATAGGTTAGAGTTTGACCGTTGTAGTCGTACTGATTACCCGGATGCAGTAGCATGTCGACAAACCGGGCGACGGGAATGAAGTCCTTGACTGGATTTTTTCCTTGAGGCAGTGATCCGCCAGGCACCCGGGAACCATGATCACCAACACTGTTGGTGGCGCCATATCCAAAACCAATGCCTCCACCGGGCTGTCCAATTCTTCCAAGCATGGATGCTACGGCAATACCCGCCCAAAAGGGCTGCTCGCCATGGTCTTGCCGAGTAAGTGACCAGGAAAGTGAAATCATGGTTCGACCTTCGGACATCTCTCTGGCAAGATTCATGATTTCGTTTTCAGTCAGACCGCAAATATCCGATGCCCACTTCGCGTTTTTCACCGTTCCATCCTGTTTTCCGTTCAGATATGCAATAAAGCGTTCATAGCCAGTGGTGTACTTGTCAATAAACGCCTGATTAACGCGATTCTCCAAAAACAGGGTATATGCGATACCAAGGAGTAATGCCGTATCGGTGTTGGGGCGAGGGGCGAGCCATGTAATTCGGGAATCCTTGCCCAGATCAGACTGAACGGGGCTGACATTGACAATTTTCAGTCCACTGTCCAATGCTCGTTTTAAGTTTTCCTTTTGAGTATGCCGTCCCAAGCCACCAGCATTGATTTGTCCATTCTTGGGTGGGATACCTCCAAAGGCTACCAGCAAGTCCGAGTGGCCAATGATTGACGGCCAACTGGTAGCATGTGTCAACATCACATATAGATTGCCGATGATGTGCGGTAACAGCACTTCACCGGCAGCAAAGCTGTAGGTGTCAACGGATCGTACATACCCACCGATACAATTCAAGAACCGGTGAATCTGGCTTTGCGCATGATGAAATCGACCTGCACTTGCCCAACCATAGCTTCCGGCATAAATAGCATTGTTGCCGTGTGTATGAATAACCCGGGTTAACTCATGTGCAACGATTTGCTCTGCATCTTCCCAGGTTACTTGAACAAAAGGGTCTTTGCCACGTTGCCCATTCGCAGTCCCCGGCCCTTGATCCAGCCAGCTCTTTCTTATGGCTGGCTGGGTGATTCGGTTCGGACCATCCAGAACATCCAGTATCCCTGAACCGATGGGCGAGACATCCGGGTCTACCTCAAACCCGTGCAAGGCCTTGACTCGACCATCCTGTGTTTCAACACGGTAGGTGCCCCAATGCGATGCCGTCAACGGTAATGATGAGTAATCCGCCATCAGAAGACTTCATGCCTGAATGATTTAATGCCTGGCATCAATAATATAGGAGAGATTATTTTCATCTAATGTCAAGTGATGGGCTTGTCCTGTCTTGACATCAAACTCTGTACGTTCGCCCTGAATTTCGAAGGACTTTCCGTAGAAGTGCAGGTGTAGCAATGGACAATCTCCCGCAGATTGGATCGCATGTATGCCGCCCGGCAGCAATGACACGGCAGTGCCGGGTTTGACGATGATATCGGTCACCCATTCTACAGTGGACGAATATCCGGCTTGTCGGTACAGGCTATGGATTTCCATGCCTTCAATGGCCGCCACTATTGCCCAGGAATTGCCATGATTGTGAGGACGATAAGCTTGGCCGGGTAATGCAGAGTAGACATACAGAGAGTATTCCTGAACAGGATCTTCGTAAATATGGAAGAATAATTCAGGTTGCTCGTCTGATGGAACAGGAAAATCTTCCCTTGGGAACAACTCCCATTGTTCACAGAGTTTCATCAACTCCCGTTTCGCCAGTTCAATGGAATCGATGTTTATCCCCTCATTCAGACAGTGCCGTACCCGGTCAACCATGGCAATTATCGCTTGTTTTCTCTGTTCTTTAATTGACATTTCCAAGTGTGTTCCTACAGGTCGGCATGTTGATGTGGTCACAAAACACCACGGGGATTTTTTTCGATATTATTGGGTAGCGATTATAATTCCCAAATCAATTCAATGCCTAATTACTATAGCCATGAAATTTCAGATCGCAATTAACCTCGAACGCGCAAATGACAGTTTAGACATGTTATCGGTTGTCCAGCACACTTTGGATATGGTGCGGATTGCTGATCAGGGCGGTTTCAACTTGATCTGGTCAGCGGAACACCATGCTCTGGAGATGACAATTGCTCCCAATCCATTTCAGATTCTTACCTGGTGGGCGCCACACGTGAGGCAGGCCCGTTTGGGTACGGCTGTTGCGGTCGCTCCTTATTGGCATCCAATTAATCTGGCAGGGGAAGCAGCATTTACGGACTTGATAACAGGAGGTCGACTTGAGTTTGGAATTGGATCGGGAGCCTATCAAAGGGAATTTGATCGGATGAAGCCCGGACTAAGGCAAGCTGATGGTTACCGGTATGTACAGGAAATGCTTCCGGTCTTGAAGGAATTGTGGAAAGGAGACTATGAACATCAGGGCGAGTTCTGGTCATTTCCCGTATCAACATCCGTGCCCAAACCGTTGCAGAAACCCCATCCACCGATATGGGTTGCAGCCCGTGCACCGGTTTCCTTTGATTACGCGGTAGAGCAGGGGTGCAATATTATTTCCTGGCCCTTGACCCGTCCATTCTCTGAAGCAGAACTCTATAAACAACGCTTTGATGAATCTCTTGCCACCCATCCGGATTGCAAGGTTCCGGTTTTCGCAATGATGAGACATGCATCGGTTTATGTATCCGAGTGGGAACGAAGACGGGCAATTGACTCAATTACTCGTATTCTTGGGCAGTTCGAGAATGTTTTTCGAAATCTGGGGGGTGTCGTAAATGGATTTCCGGAACAGGTGCCTCTCGAGGAACTGTCGGAGCATGAGCAATATAATGAAGACTATCTGGAAGAGAATCTGGTTTTTGGCTCGCCCGAACAAGTAGTTGAGAAGCTGAAGCATTATGAGGAATTGGGAGTTGATGAGTTCATCTACTATGCGAGCATGGGTCTGGATCATCGACAGCAGATTCTTTCCCTTGAGAGATTTTGCGAGCATGTGATACCAGAATTCACCTGAGATGATGCTTCGTCTTGGAAAAGGGAAAAATACTCTTCCCCCTGAATTTGTACCAACTGCTCCATTGTAGACTGAACTCGTCCATACAGAACGGAATCAACAGCGCCACAAGCATCAGGGTTCCAGAAAACGTTCAATCAGATTCTTGTAGTAGTGCTTTCGGGTCACTTTTTCCATCAGTGCTTGATCAGGCAACCCGGGTAGTTCTTGCGGCTTTACGCCTTCACGAAGCAACTTGAGGGACGAATAAACGGCCTGTATTGCCACCTGAATCGGTTGATGCCCCTGAACAAAGAACCGGACCCCATTCTCAGCAAGAAAATCCGGGACATCAAGTTCTGATCCTGCTCCGCCCAGCATAATCGGTAATTTTGCAGTTTCTCGAATTGCCTTCAGCTGATCACGGGTTTTGACGCCAACCAGAAACAATGCATCGACACCGGTTTCCTGGTAGACCTTGACACGCTTCAGTGTGTCGTCCAGTGAACTGATTCTTGGTGCATTGGTTCTTGCCGCAATCAGGAATGATGCATCTCGTCTTGCCTCGACTGCCGCCCGCATTTTGCCAGCTCCTTCTTCCGCAGATAACAGTGCACCGCTTTTGCCGGAATCAAAGGGACGCGGCAGATTGGTATCTTCAATCGAAAGTCCAGCAGCGCCGGAACTCTCAAGTTCCTGAACTGTTCTTTGAACATTCAATGCATTGCCATAGCCATGATCTGCATCTACCATCAACGGAACATTGCTGGCACGGCATATACGACGGGTTAAGTCAGATAATTCGGTGAGTGTGAGCAATATATGATCAGGGTCTCCAAGCACGGCGAGCGAGGCGGTCGAACCGGCCAGCATTTGCGCCTCAAAGCCAAGGTCCTCGGCGATTCTAGCCGATACCGGATCATTTACCGAAGCCGGAAAAATACACTGTCCATTACGAAACAAGTCCAGAAAATTCGGTTGTCGAGGCTTTTTACTCATGATGATGATACGGGTTGAATCAATTAGTGGCTGAAAATCTACCTTTCCGGGATCAGGCCTTTCGGTGCAAAGCGCATGACTACCAGCAAAATAGCGCCCATCAGGATCAGGCGGGTTTGCGCGGCATTTTCGATCAGATGATGTTTCAACCAGTAGCTGTCCTCGAACGGAAGCGTGACTGCTTCAACCAGTGCATAGCCAAGGGGTTCTGCCTGGATCCAGATGAACCAGATAATGCAGCCACCGAGTACAGACCCCCAGTTATTGCCTGAACCACCCAGAATAACCATTACCCAGATCAGGAAAGTATAGCGTAAGGGCGCATAGCTGCCCGGTACCAGCTGGCCATCCAGGGTCACCAGCATTGCACCCGCAATACCGCAAACTGCACAACCGAGTACAAATGTTTGAAGATGCCGGCCGGTAACATCCTTGCCCATTGCACTTGCTGCATCTCGATTATCCCGGATGGCACGCATCATTCTTCCCCAGGGGGATTTTAATGCCCGTTCAGAAAGCCACATGAGAATTGCGAGCACACCCAGAAATAATATGAAATAGCAGAGCTTGACCAGCAATGAAGCCATGGCAACCGGATTTGCACTAAAGATCTCTGCAAGACTCGCAAACCACCGTGTTTCAATCAGATCAACCTCATAAGGCACTGGGCGGGGAAGTCCGGTCACATTCTTGACACCTCGTGTCAGCCACTCTTCATATTTGATGATGGCAATGATTATTTCGGAGATTCCCAAAGTGGCAATGGCAAGGTAGTCGGCCCGAAGACCCAGCGAAATCCTGCCGATTAGCCAGGCTCCCCCGGCAGCTACCAGACCTCCAATTAGCCATGAAACAATGATTGGCAGGCCCAGTCCACCCAGATACCCTGTCAAGGCTGGATTGATTTTTTCGATTTGCTCTACAGCCGGTGAATAAAGACCCTGAAATAGCCAATATCCGATTAGGCTGACAGCAATGATGATCCATATACGCAAGGGCGGGGCGATTTTTTTTCGCACATGCAGGATTACCAAAACAGTCATCCCTGAAATTATCAGGCTTCCCAGAATGTCTAGACCGCCAGTGCTCCAGGCTTCACTGACTGGCTTGGCCGATATGAGTACAGCACTCAATCCTCCCAAGGCAATAAACCCCATGATTCCTGCGTTGAACAGGCCGGCGTATCCCCATTGGATATTGACGCCAAGTGCCATGATCGCTGAAATCAGGCACATATTTAGAATTCCGAACGCAACATTCCAGCTTTGCAGCCACCCAACCCCAAACACCAAAACCACAAATATCGCAAAGTACAACCGGCCCTTTTGCTTCACAGCAGTTTCCCCCGGATGATGCCGGTTGGGCGAATCAAGAGCACAACAACCAGAATAATGAATGAGACAGCGAATTTGTAATCGGTCGACAATAATTGCAGTAACCCTTCCGGCACCCAATCACCGGGAACAAGATAAGCCAGGAACTTTCTGTACGCATAGGTCAGTAGTACCTCGGAATATGCGATCACGAATCCCCCCAGAATGGCACCGACCGGTTGCCCGATTCCACCAACGATTGCCGCAGCAAAGATTGGGAGCAGCAATTGCATAAATACGAATGGCTTGTAGGATTTATCCAATCCATACAGTGTTCCACTCACAGTAGCCAGAATGGCGGCCAGTATCCATGCGATTGCAACAATTCGGTCCGGATTGATGCCTGACAGCAGTGCAAGGTCTTCATTGTCAGAAAAAGCCCGCATCGCCTTCCCGGAACGGGTTCGATACAGAAACCAGAATAGAAACCCTGTCATTACCATTGCAACAGCGATAGTAATGACCTGGGTAGTCTTGATGGCAAAACCTTCATCCAGTCCGGTCATGTGCTTGAATTCTACAGCCCTGATCAGGAAACGGTGACCATCAGTCATGACTTGCTCACCAGGCCCGATCATGAACCGGATCAATCCTGCCATTACAAACATCACCCCGACAGACACGATTGCAAAAGTAATTGAGCTTGCCCGCTGTTTTCGATAGAACCGATAAACAATTCTCTCGGTAGCAAGGGCCATGGCAATTGTCCCCAGAATCCCGACGGGCAGAGCAAGGAGAGCCGTTGGAAGTGGCCCTGCATGTATCCCGGCAGATTGCAAGTACCAGGTAAGAAACAGGGTAAGCATGGCACCCCAGGACATTAATTCGCCATGTGCAAAATTTGCAAAACGAAGAATGCTGTAAATGACTGTAATTCCCAGCGCACCGAGGGCTAGCTGCGCACCATAGGCTGTGGCCGGAACAAGAACAAAATTACAGAACAGCGCGATGGCATTCAGGAAATCCATTCACCCGCCCAAAAATGATCGCTGGACTTCAGGGTTGGCCAACAGGGTCTTGCCCTGATCAGTGAAACGATTCCTGCCCTGTACCAACACGAACCCACGATCAGCAATCGCCAGTGCCTGCCTGGCATTTTGCTCAACCATGAGTACGGCAACACCGCTAGCCGTGATATCCTGAATACACTGAAACAGGTCCTGCATGACAATGGGAGCCACGCCAGCAGTTGGCTCATCAAGCATCAACAACTTTGGTTCCGTCATCAGCGCTCGGCCAATGGCGACTTGCTGACGTTGACCACCGGAGAGTTCCCCGGCCATCTGCTTGCGTTTGTCCTGGAGAATGGGGAACAACTCCAAGACCCGGGTGATGGTGCTGGAGATATCGTCCGTACGAATAAAGGCCCCCATTTCAAGATTCTCCTCGACACTCATTGAAGGAAAGACATTATTGTTTTGCGGAACGAACGCCATTCCTTCCAGTACGCGATCAGATGGGGGCAGGGCAGTGATATCCCGGTTGTTGAAAAAGACCTTTCCCGCACGCAGTTGAATCATTCCGAAGATGCCTTTCATTGCAGTGGACTTGCCGGCGCCGTTGGGTCCGACCACAACTGCAATTTCACCCGCTTCAACCATCAGGTCACAATCGTGAATAATGTCAGGGCCTGTGCCATATCCACCACTCATGCCAGTTGCCTCGAGAAAACTCATCTACTGTAAATTTGGTTAACCGATAGTTTTTCGACCGAGGTACGACTCAATCACTTCATGATTGGCCTTTACTTCTTCGGCACTCCCCTGTGTCAGTATTTTCCCTTCTGCCATGACAATGACGGGATGGCACATTCGGGTAATGAAGTCGATGTCATGTTCAATCATGCAGAACGTGTAGCCATGTTCTTGCCTTAACTCCTGAATCGAGTCTCCGATGGTTTTCAGGAGAGTTCGATTCACACCAGCCCCGACTTCATCCAGAAATACGACTTTCGCTTCGGTCATCATGGTTCTTCCAAGTTCAAGAAGCTTCTTTTGCCCCCCTGACAGATTGCCGGCCAGATCATTTTCAAGATGGGATATTTTCAGAAATTCCAGGACCTCATGAGCACGTTCCCGATTTTGCTCTTCTGACTGTCGGATTTGACCTGGATTACACCAGACATTCAATAGTTGCTCGCCAGGTTGCCTGTTCGGCACAACCATCAGGTTTTCGAGCACGGTTAAAGAGGAAAACTCGTGAGCAACCTGAAATGTTCGGACCAGTCCACGAGAGAATAGCTGATGGGGCAGAAGTCCGGTTATTTCTTCCTGATCCAGAAAGACATGACCAGAGGTGGGGGGATACGCACCTGCGATAGCGTTAAACAGGCTGGTTTTTCCTGCCCCATTCGGGCCAATCAGCCCTGTTATAGTGTTCGATTCGATAGTAAGAGTGATTCCGTCAACGGCCCTGATTCCCCCAAAGTGCAGGTGAAGGTTCCGCACGGAAAGCATCGTTTATCTGCAAACAAGAAGCGGCCGGGTTGACTGGTCCCGGCCACCTTGGTTCAGGCAATCATGGAATCAATGATTGGCGACTTGTTCAAACTTGCCGTTTTTCACTTCCATTTCGAAATACGAACCGGAAGATTCACCCGGGCCAATCAGTTCAACAGCAGACGCACCAACATAGTCTACATCCCCCCCGCCGGCGATGATTTCGAGTGCTTTTGCGAGTTCTCCAGGATAGATTTTTTCGCCCGGAGCATTGGCTACTTTTTCGACATGGTTCTTAAAGTCAGCGCTATTGGCTGAACCGGCAGACTGCATTGCCAGCAATATCAGGGCTGATGCATCATAGGCTTCAGCCACAAAAGGGCCAGATGCGTTAAAGCTTGACCCGGCGAGTTCCGACAACATGGTGGCTCCGGGACTGTCCGTTCCGGGGCGAGTGCCGAACGACCCATTTATATCAGCACCAAAGGCATCCGTCAGAGACTCCCCGATCATGCCGTCTGGAAGCATGAAGACACTGAAGGCACCATTATCAAGAGAGGCCTGAATAATGCCTTTTCCACCTTGATCAAGATAGCCAATGACGACCAATACCTCTCCGCCTGCCGAGGCCAGCGTTGCAACCTCGGCAGAGTAATCTGCCTTGCCGTCTTCATGCGATACGGAAGCGGTTATTTCACCGCCAGCCGCACTATAGGCAGATTGAAAACTGTCTGCCAACCCTTTGCCGTAGTCGTTATTGGTATAGGTTACGGCAACGGACTTGATGCCACGATTGCCGAGAACACCTGCCATCACCTGGCCTTGTCTGGCATCAGAAGGAGCGGTTCGGAAAAACAGGCCATTGTCCTCGGCCGTAGAAAGTGCCGGAGTGGTTGCCGAGGGTGAGATCATGACTATGCCGTTCGGTATTGCAACATTATTCAATACTGCGGTGGTTACTCCCGAGCAGTTTGCGCCATTGATGGCTGCTACACCATCGGAAGTGATCAAGCGCTCGGCAGCGGCTGTCGCAGCTGCTGCATCGACACAGGTGCCATCTCCGCGAATGGCCTCAACTGAATGCCCGCCGAGAAGCATCCCGCTATCGGAAACTTCGCTTATTGCGAGTTCACCGCCGGCAGCGATATCGGGAGCTAATGACTCGATTGGGCCGGTGAAGCCCATCAGAATACCGATTTTTACATTGTTGGCACTGGCAACACTACCTGACAGTGCAATAGCGATAACACTATAGATTAATTTTTTCATCATGGGCTTGCCCTCTTAGCGTTTTGTACTGGTTAATTGAATGTTAAGACTGACTTTCGTCCTGGCTCTTGCACTATTGTATGTCAATGTAGGCTAGACTCCAAATTGATGGTGGCAGTTGAAACCAGATTGATGCCCTGTCTCCAGGTGTTTTGTGCAGATGTTTCTGACGGTAATTTCCGGCATCGAAACTTCACCTTCACGAGTCGAAATTGCCGATAAAAATACAGGCAATTGTTCAAACCGCTTCGTAGAAACCCTCACATTTCTGGAAACACTCCAACAAAAACATTTCGGATATTTATATGGTATTCGATTGCCAAAGATATTATGATAGGGGTGTTTGCCGAATTGATGATGGCAAGATGTAATGCGATAGACCTGAAAGATAGTCCATCCATTCGACATATACAAGCATATTGCATTTTCTATTCAGGAACAGACGCTGCAATAGAACAGCGTATTCAGACAAATTGTTTTATTTGATGGGAGGAACTAAATCATGTTCAAATTCATAAAGTCTCTATCCGTAGCGATAGTTGGTATAGCCCTGATGGCTTCACAATCTGCATTCGCGGAAGTTGTTATCAAGGTTCAGTCAGTTTTGCCAACCAAGGCGGATGAAATCGTAATGGTCAAGGATTTTGCCGCAAACGTAGCAGCTCTGACCAATGGTGAAGTCAAAATCGAGGTTCTGCCCGATGGTGCCGTTGTTAGCGGACGCGACATTCTAAATGCAGTGGATACAGGTCTTGTAGATGCGGGTTTTGCATGGACTCACTATTGGTCTGGCCAACATCCTGCTGCAATGCTGTTTGGTTCTCCCGTAGCCGGTGCCGGAGTAGGTATCGACAATATTGCCTTTATTTCCTGGTTCATGAATGGTGGTGGCAAGGAACTCTATGACCGCCTGTGGGATGAAATGGGCTTGAATATCCATGGTCTCATGCTTCAGCCGGTTGGACCGGAAGCTCTGGGGTGGTTCAAGGAACCGATAAACAGCATGGAGGATTTCAGAAAATACCGTTTTCGCACCCCCCCGGGTATTCCGGGTCAGACCTATAAGGATATCGGAGTTGCTTCGGTAGCGATGGGTGGTGGAGATATTCTCCCTGCTCTGGAAAAAGGAACAATTGATGCTGCCGAATGGTGCTGCCCGAAACCCGACAGTGTGTTCGGTTTCCAGAAAGTCCTGAAGCACTACTACTTGCAGGGTCTCCATCAGGTTGTCGTGAATGCAGACATGTACATCAATGGTGACGTCTGGAACAGTCTGACCGCAGACCAGCAAAGAGCCATGGAGATTGCTGCTGATGCATCCCTGATTCGCTCCCTGAGTTACCGGATTTATGAAAACGGCAAGGCACTCAAGGATTTAACCGAGAATCACGGTGTAATCCTGCATGACACGCCTGCAGACTACTTTCCGGAGTACATGAACGCAGCTCGGGCAAGCCTTGAGAAAAACGCTGCAGAAAATGAATTTTTTGCAGAAGTATGGAACTCCCAGAAAGAGTTTGCCAAAATTGCCGTGCCATTCTGGGCAGGGGCACAATCGTCCAACGCACAGCTTGGACAGGCATTCGCTAAATCCTTGCAGAACTGACGACCTGCGTCATTGCAGTTATCGGCCCCCTTGGGCCAGGAAGACCTCCGCTTCCCTGGTCCAAGGGGTTTCGTTCGGTATTTCTACGTACAGGGTTGACCCATGTCTAGTGACCCGGAAATTTCCGAGCTGGATATAACCGACGAATTGATCGCTGAAAGGCGAGCTGGCGGCAGTGAAATGCCCCCGGATATGCCCGCATGGATGGCGGCGGCAATTATCAATATCGATCGTTTCAGTCACTGGATCGGACGTATCGTCTGCTGGCTACTTGTCCCGATGTGTCTGGCAATGGTTTACGAAGTCATTGCCCGGAAGTTTTTTATCGCCCCTACCATGTGGGCCTATGACGTCAGCCGTATGCTTTATGGTGCGTTATTCACTCTCGGGGCAGGATATGCACTGTATCGGGGGATACACATACGAGCCGACTTTTTGTACCGCAACTGGCCATCCAAAGCGCAAGGAACAGTTGATGCCTTGCTCTATTTATTGTTTTATTTCCCGGGCTTGCTGGTTTTCATGTGGATGTCGGTTGACTATGCATGGCTCGCCATCTCAAAAGGAGAGCGTGGCATGGATACTGCGTGGATGCCGTATATGGGGCCGATCAAGAGTGCCTTACCCGTCGGCATTCTTTTCCTGTTGATTCAGGGTGTTTCCGAGTTTCTTAAAAGTTATTATGCGGCTACACGTGGCAGGTGGCCTGACGAATGATTGACGCAATCGTCAACCTGCAGCCCGAGTATGTCGGCGTTATCATGATCGGGGTCATGTTGTTCGCGATATTCGTTGGATTCCCGATTTCATTTACCCTGATCTTTCTCGGCATGATATTCGGGATGTGGGGATTTGGTCATCTAGTCTTCTACTTGATGACTTTCCAGTTTTCCAATGTGATGCTGGAGCAGACACTGGCCGCTGTACCGCTGTTCATTTTCATGGGAATTCTCATGGAACAGGCAGGGCTTATGGAACGGTTGTTCTCTGCTGTTCAATTGACGCTCTCGCGTACTCGCGGGGCTCTCTATATTGCGGTCTTGTTTGTCTCAACGATTTTTGCAGCTGCCACCGGCATTGTAGGTGCTTCCGTCACTATACTTGGCATTATGGCCGCCAAGACCATGAACAAGTCCGGCTACGATGTAAAACTTGCTGCCGGCACCATCACTGCGGGGGGTACTCTGGGTATATTGATTCCACCCAGCATTATGCTGGTGGTGATGGGTCCAATTCTTGAGGTGCCGGTTACCGACCTGTTTGCAGCTGCGATCATACCGGGATTCATGCTGGCTTTCCTGTATACCGGATATGCGCTCATCCGATGCCAGCTAAATCCTTCTCTCGGACCCCCACTGCCGGAAGAACTCCAGCCGGAATCCATGCGCCAGGTGTTCTACGAGTTTTTTATGGGTCTCGTGCCCCCCGCCACTTTGGTTGCTTTCGCCCTTGGCAGCATCCTGTTTGGTTTTGCAACACCAACCGAAGCGGCTGGCATGGGAGCAATGGGTGCCTTTTTGCTGACCGCAGCCTATCGGAAACTAACCTGGCCCGGATTCAAGGATGCCCTGATCAAGACCCTGGAAATATCCGCTCTCATTTTGGTACTTGTGGCTGCATCCAACTTTTTCGGAGCAGTATTTTCCAGATTGGGCACCCCGGGCATGCTCACGGAGTATTTGCTCCACCTTGACCTTCCTCCCTACCTGATTCTTGCCATGATCATGGCACTCATCTTTATTCTGGGATGGCCGCTTGAATGGGTTCCGATAGTCTTGATCATCGTACCGATCCTGTTGCCTCTGGTCGATCAGATGAACTTCAACCTGATCTGGTTTGGCATTCTGGTCGCAGTGAACCTCCAAACGGCCTGGTTATCACCTCCTGTGGCTCTTTCCGCCTATTTTTTGAAGGGGGTTGTTCCTCAATGGGATCTCAAGGACATTTATGGTGGAATGTTGCAGTTCATGGTCATTCAATTGATTGGACTTATTCTGATAATCGTTTTTCCGCAAATCGCCCTGTGGCTGCCTGAATACCTTGATCAACTAGCCAGGGCAAACCTGTAGGTTACCCACATTATTGAAATATATGTCAGCAACTTTTCTGAAAAAAGCATCCAAAACCCCGCAAACCGGGCAGGATGACACGAACGAACTGGTCCGGAACATGTTGTCCGAGATTGAGGCCGGAGGGGAGTCAAAAGCACTGGAATATGCCCGCAATCTCGATGGATGGGAGCGTGATGTCGTTGTCACGGAAGAGGAGATGGAGCATGCCAGATCCTCTCTATCCGACCAAACCAAAAAAGATATTCAGTTTGCACATGCCCGGGTCAAGGCCTTTGCCGAAGCCCAGTTAGATAGCATGCAGGAATTTGAAACAGAATTATCTTCCGGCCTGATTTGCGGTCAAAAGCTGATTCCAGTCAACACTGCGGGATGCTACGTACCCGGTGGTCGTTATGCACATATTGCATCGGCAATCATGAGCATTACCACTGCGAAAGTTGCCGGTGTCAGGCAGGTTACCGCCTGCTCGCCACCGCAAGGCAATGCAGGTGTTCATCCGGCTATTCTTTATGCCGCATCCTATGCAGGTGCTGATACAATCCTGCATCTCGGCGGTGTACAGGGCGTTGCAGCAATGGCCTTTGGTTTATTCACCGGACAACCAGCCGATATTCTTGTCGGTCCGGGCAATCGTTTTGTAGCCGAAGCCAAGCGCATTCTGTTTGGAAGGGTAGGGATTGACATGTTTGCAGGTCCGACGGAAATTCTGGTGATTGCTGACGATAGCGCGGATCCTGATATTGTTTCCTGTGACCTGGCTAGCCAGGCGGAACATGGTCCGGATTCCCCAGCGTGGTTGATCAGCACGTCCAGGGAACTGGCTGAGGAAGTAATCAAGCGAATGCCCGACTCGATCAACAGGTTAATCGAACCAAATCGTTCTGCTGCTACGGCAGCCTGGCAGGACTATGGAGAAGTCATTGTGGTCGATACGCGGGAAGAAGCAGTAGAAATCAGTGATCGCTATGCAAGCGAGCATCTTGAAGTACATTGTAGTGATCTGGACTGGTGGCTGAACAATCTGCATAATTACGGCTCTCTTTTCCTCGGTGAAGAGACTACGGTGTCTTATGGTGACAAGTGCTCCGGGACCAATCATATCCTGCCAACCAAGGGAGCTGCTCGCTATACTGGTGGCTTGAGTGTCAGCAAATTCATCAAGGTTCTGACCTATCAACGCATGACCCGAGAGGCCAATCGGGAAGTTGGTGCAGTTACAGCAAGAATATCCCGTTACGAAGGTATGGAAGGCCATGCACGAAGCGGCGATGACCGTCTCGGCAAGTACTTTCCGAGTGAGTCCTTTGATCTTGGTCATCATCAACTATAAATTCCTTCACCGATCCGGTGGCACGATCCATCATGAATCAATTTTCCCTTGAAGGGAAAAGCTTCATTGTTACAGGCGCAAGTTCAGGGATAGGCAAGGCTGCGAGCCGGTTTCTGGCTGAGGCCGGAGCACGGGTCATCTGCGTTGCCAGGCGTCGTGAACCACTTGATGACCTGGTTGCAACGATCAATAATGAAGGGGGCAAGGCTTCACGATTGGTCGCGGACTTGTCAGTCCTTGAAGACCTGTCTGATATCGCAAGTTCCTGTAAGAAGATATACAGCCCCATTCATGGTCTGGTTAATGCAGCGGGGGTTAACCTCAGACAATCTGTAGATGACATAACCATTGAAAGCTGGCAGTCAACCCTGAACATCAATCTGGCAGCTCCGTTTTTCTTCTCGCGAGAATTTGTTTCGCAAATGAAGGCAGCAGGTTATGGGAGAATTATCAATTTTGCGTCATTACAGTCGGTTCGTGCGTTTCCGAATGGATTGGCTTATGGCGCATCAAAGGGTGGGATTTGCCAACTTACGCGGGCAATGGCAGAGGCGTGGTCACACAGTTCGGTCACCTGCAATGCAATTGCACCGGGATTCTTCCCGACGGAATTAACCGAGCCGGTATTTTCAGATTCTGCGGTTCGACAGTGGGCAGCTGATCAGACTCTTATTGGCAGGAACGGGGAAATGGAAGACCTCTCCGGAGCCTTGATTTTTCTGGCATCGGAAGCATCGAAATACATAACAGGACAAGTGCTGTTTGTCGATGGGGGATTTACTGCAAGGTAGAGGGTTGGAAATGGTTGACATCCGATGGACCCCGATACTTTAACCCGATTGACAAACTGCTCTGGCAACCCTTGATGTCATTCCCTGTTGTCAAGTTCGCGACATGAATTTGCAAATAGCCCTTTGAGTATAATATTGAAACGCGTTTTTTCTTTGTGCAAACAGTGGGGTGAGATATGAAGGCGCTGGTCTTTACTGCCGAGCAGGAGATGACTTACCGCGAGGAACCGGAACCCGAAGTGGGGCAGGGGGACTCGCTGGTCAAAATTCAGAGTGTCGGAATCTGCGGTTCTGACATGCATGCCTATCTGGGGCATGATGAGCGTCGGATTCCCCCCCTTATCCTGGGGCATGAAGCTGTGGGTACGGTTATGGAAGGGTCCAGACCTGGCAGTCGTGTGGTACTGAACCCCCTGATTACCTGCATGCAGTGTGACTATTGCTTGTCGGGAAGACAAAATCTCTGTGCCGAGCGTGATCTGATTGGCATGTATCGCCCGGGTGCATTTGCTGAAATGATCGCAATTCCTGAACGAAACCTGATTGAAGTGCCGGAAGGAATGGATGCTGACAAGGCTGCACTTACCGAGCCAGGGGCTACTGCGATTCATGCCGTAAATCTTGCCGAACGGTCGGTTTCACGGCCAATCAGCGAAACCAGGTCCCTTGTTATTGGTGCGGGTTCTGTCGGGTTATTGACTGCTCTTATGCTCAACGACAAGGGTGCGCGAACGGAAATTTCGGAAACCAATCCACTTCGACGTCAAACTGTAATGGAACATACGGAATGTTCCGTGTTTGATCCGATTGACAGTCCACCAGACAAAGAGACCTATGATGTGGTGTTTGATGCGGTAGGCAATGCCAGAACCCGTAATACTGCAGTGGATTGTGTTCGGCCGGGTGGTGTTGTGGTACATATTGGCCTCATGGACAATGAAGGTCAGCTGGATATTCGTCGTATGACACTCCAGGAAATTACCTTCATCGGCTGCTATACGTATTCTCCTGTTGATCTTCGGGTTACCCTTGAAAAACTGCATAGTGGAGCCTTGGGGTCCCTTGACTGGATTTCACCGAGGCCACTAGACAGTGGAGCAGAAGCATTCAAGCAGATTTTCGAGGGAAAATGCGCCGCTCCCAAAGTGGTTCTTCAGGTCTGATTCTGATGATGGGGTTTTTTCAGCAAGAGAAGCTAGTGCCTGGTGGTACAAGCTTTGCACCAGTGACCAGCATGTCTCCTCTGAGGTGAAATCACAGGGATTGCACCAAATGCCCGCCATCGACAGGTATCACTGCACCATTGATAAAACTACCGGCATCACTGACCAGCATTAGTAGCGGAATATTCAGTTCATGCATCTTTCCGGTTCGACCAGCAGGTGTTTTTTCAATGTATGCAATCCCGGCATCAGAGTCCAGGTATTGACGGTTCATATCTGTTCTGAAGTAGCCGGGACAGAGTGCATTTACTCGAATTCCCCGGGGTCCAAGCTCCAGTGCCATACTCTTGGTAAGCTGGATAACTCCGGCTTTTGAGACCGAATAGACCGCTTGTCCGAAGCCCGGCCGCATTCCAAGAATAGAGGCAATATTCACGATACAGCCTTCTTGTTTTTCCAGCATATACCGAGAAGCCAGCTGTGAAAGCTGAAACATTCCGTGCAAATTGGTTTCCATGACTTCGGACCAGAGTTGTTTCCTGATTTCTGTGAAACGGGCTGAATGCGTAATTCCTGCATTATTGACCAGAATATCGATCGATCCCAAAGTGTTGACCACAAAGTCAATGGCACTGGTAATTGATGGGCCGCTTTGCACATCGATTTCGACTGACAGAGTTCTATTTGATAAGCTAGAAGCAATATGATCAAGTTTGTCCGGACTTCGGCCTGAAATTACAACAGTTGCCCCCGCTTGATCAAGCACATGTGCAAAATGGGCACCCAGACCGCCTGATGCACCAGTGACCAGGGCAACCCGACCCGCAAGATCAAGGAGGTCAATGGAAGAGGGAAGATCAGGATTCATGGAAGGAACAGGCATGTATGAGTTAATGTGGCGTCCCCGAGAGGATTCGAACCTCTGACCTGTCGCTTCATACCCGCCACAGTTTTCACTGCCAGTTGATGACTGTTTGGGGTCTGGACTATCTCTTGACCATGGGCACAATCGCCTGTAGGTCCCACCCGTTTAGTCTCTACACCTTCCGTCGCATGGCTTGGCTAGGGATTGCCATCGGCTTGAACCGTTAAGGTTTCCCCTAATTTGAGTGGATTCATGCAGGGAGTTTCCAACCCCGATGCCCAATTTTCAGGAGGCGACCGTTCTATCCTGCTGAACTACGGGGACGCTTGAGCAGTATTTTACCAGAATAGGTATCGAGCAGATGATGTGCTTGCGCTTTACCTGTCAGGATTAATGAAGGATGATTGCAAATATTGCAGTCATGCTGGTCATGGGGAACGACAAACACCGAAAAATGCTGTCCACTGCGAATATTGAATGAGTGGCTATTGGGGGGAATGTTGCTTGCTGTCGGCCAGGTATGGTTGGGAGGAAAGAATCCAGGGTGTGCCTTGAGAAAGGAGGCAGGATCGTTGTGTTCCATTGTCGCACCCTTTCAGGCATGCAAGGTGCACCAGGTCATTGATGTTCGGGTAAAGCAACAGAGACTTAATCTCTGGATAGAGGGGTTGCCCTGATCAATCTGTAATTCTACGATTGAGCAGGAAAAGCATGATACCCAGGATAACAATGGAAACTGCCGCATAAAATAGCGAGCCTCCATCCGATTCCCCCTCATGCAGGACCTCGACTCCCAAAGGAGTAAAGAGGTGGAAGAATACCGCTCCAGTCATGACGGCACTCGCCATAAGGCCACCATACTGATGGAATTTCTGACGCACTCCCTGGTTGCTCGACAAGTCAGACAGGCTTATTAATAGCCAGTAAATTGCCGGGGCAATCAGGACTAGCGAAGTGAGAATTTCAAAACTGCCTACGAGATAAGGCCCGAACTGGGTAAAAAACGTACCCAGCCACTCGAAAAATACCTCTCCCATCCAATCTCCAATCGTTCCAAATATATGTTGGGTGTCTGGGTGGTTTGTGAATTTATAGGGAATGGAAGTCAGGAATACCCTGCAGATCCAGGCAACTATGCACCAACTGATTACAGGAATAACGAACTTCTTGAGGTTACTGTCCATTGTGTTTTGACATACATCGGTTTTCAGGAAGAGATCGTATTATTGCACCTTGAAAACAATTTTCCTGGCTCAATTTCATTTGTCTCATAATCGATCCAGTGCTTGCTTAAGATCGGATATTAGGTCCTCGGCAGATTCCAGACCAGTCGAAAGGCGAACCAGGCCATCCGTAATGCCTACCGACATTCGTTCTTCACGCGGCATGTCCGCATGCGTCATCGTCACGGAATGGGTAACCAGCGATTCGACAGAACCCAGATTTTCAGCAAGACTCCATAGTTGCAATGTATTCATCAACTGTTTGCCTGCTTCAACACCACCTTTTACCTCAAACCAGAGCATGGATCCAAATCCACTTGCCTGACGAGTCGCCAGTTCCTTTTGAGGAAAGGAATCGAGGCCAGGGTAGCATACCCGCTCAACAGCATTATGCATGGCAAGAAAATCGGCAATACGAGCTGCATTCTCTGACTGAGCCCGGATTCGGGTACTTAACGTCTTACATCCTTGTAGTGTATAGAATGCAACCATCGGAGTCATGTTGCTTCCCAGACAATTTCTCACGAACTTGATCGACTCAAGGAGGTCCTTGTTATTTGCAGTAATGGAGCCACCGACACTGATATTGTGTCCTTCCATGAATTTCGTGGTTGAATGCAGGGATATGTCGGCACCGAGATCCAACGGCCTCTGAAAATATGGCGTCAGAAAAGTGTTATCGACAACATGAGGAATTTGTTTCTCACTGGCAATTTCTGAAACTGCTGCAATATCAGTAAGTTTAAGTGTCGGATTTGCTGGTGTTTCAGTAAAAATCAGACGTGTTTCAGGGCGCAGCGCTTGAACAACATTGGCTGGGTCTGAAGTATCGACAAGACTGAAATCCACACCAAATCTGGATAATACCTGGGTCGAAAGTCGATGCGTGCCTCCATACACGACATCCGATAGAATGCAATGGTCACCATGATTCAAAAGAGCCATCATGGTAGCACTTGTTGCTGCCATTCCCGTTGCAAAACATGCACTGCCAATACCGTTTTCCAGAGAAGTGATTTTGTCTTCAAGTGCAGCTACCGTAGGGTTGCCTGAACGGCTGTAGGAATACCCCTTGTCCAAATACTGGTCTACAGATTCCTGGACATAGGTTGTGGTTTGATAAATCGGCGTCAGTATCGCACCGGTTGTCGGATCGGGTACTACGCCATCATGCACCTCCCGAGTCTGAAAACTATGCTTGGTTTTATCACTCATATTGAATTTTGTAATCGATCAGGCTAAGTGGAGAACATACGAAGGACATGAATCAAGGCAAAAGCCATCAATTGTTACACTTGATTCGTATTTGAAAGAATGCCAGAAATTACTGCGAATTTCCACAACCACAAGTCGGCATGGGGGCATTTTGCCGATTGAAGTAGTCAATCAGGAAATCATCAAAACTCATTGAATCTGATGATTCTATATCCTTTTGTGCTTGATGTGAATTTTCAGACATCTGCTTGAATTTCCGCGATGTTTCTTCGTCAAGTTGGGTGTTCTTGAAGTAGTGCTCGGACTCTTCAGCAAGATTCATTGCAAACTCAAAGAAACTTTCCTCATTGTTGATGACTTTCTCTGCAATCTGGCCGGACGGTGTCAAGTCAGAATCGTCAATCCTGAGTCTTTGCGCTTGAAGTGAAAGTCGATAGTTAATGCTGTCATCGAGTGCATCGAGCAGTTCTGCAAGGGGAGACAATGCATCCAGCAATTCATGCATTTGGTCATGAGAGTTTCTCTCGCCGTCTGCAAGCATGATACGGGCATCTGGATTGCGTCCATTCATGACCATTTCCTGTTGATTTCTACAGCTCATCTGGAATTCGGCATCATCCATCTCCGGACTGTCCAGCAATAAACAGGCCAGTAACAACAAGTCATAAAAACGGATGCATTCTGCATCGATGCCTATCGGTACAAACGGATTCAGATCAATATTGCGGATTTCAACATATTCGACCCCTCCAAGACATAATGCCCGAGACGGGCTTTGACCGGACCTTGCCACTCGCTTGGGGCGTATCGATGCATAAAATTCATTTTCGATCTGCAACAAGTTCGAATTCAATTGTCGGTAGTCCCCGTTGGTTTTGATGCCGATCCTCTCGTAGGGGGGGTATGAGGTTTGAATGGCATGCCGTAATGATCGAACAAACGACCCAACATTGTTGTAGTTGATGCAAATGTCGTTTTGAGCTTCATTACTGTAACCGAGGTTACTCAGTCTCAGAGATGTGGCGTTTGGACCATAGAATGTATGGCGATGCAATGGTGTCAGGAAGTGCTCGCGATCATTCAGGAAGGTCTGACACACCGCAGGGGATGCGCCAAACAGATAAACCGTGGCCCATGATAGCCGATGATAGTTTCGAATCAGGCCAAAATACCGTGTCGACTTGTAGTCCCGGACAGTTTTACTGTCGTCCTGCTTTACGAGCGCATTCCAGAACTCTTCCGGCAAGGAAAAGTTGTAGTGGATACCGGCTATCGTTTGCATGAGTGAACCATACCGATGATGCAGTCCTTCTCGATAGATCTCTTTCATGCGCGCAATATTGGAAGGTCCATATCGGGCAATTGGAATCTTCTCTTCACTCTCAACAATGCACGGCATGCTATTGACCCACAGCTTCTCATTGCCAATATGTTGATAAGTGAAATGGTGGATATCGTGTAACTCTTGCAAGAGCTCCGATATATTCGTATGAATGCCGGTCACGAATTCCAGCAAGGACTCAGAATAATCGGTCGTAATGGAACCGTGGGTAAGACTGGATCCCAAAGCATGCGGGTGGGGTGTTAAAGCCAGTGTACCATCGGGGGTTACTCGGAGGCTTTCTTTTTCAATACCCCGGTTTATCTTCGATAGATGCTGATCGAGTTCTTGACTAAGCAGGGAATCTACCGCTCTGTTCAGGCTGTCAGACAAAACAGACATAATTTCAGTGGGTGTTCAATTGAATGTACAGGACGGTAGGGCAGGTTTGATACAATACCCTTTGCAAACCTAATGGCCCAGAACCTATGGAAAAGACATTCGCTTTAGCTCCGATGATGTCGATCACGGATCGGCATTTCAGGGTATTGATGCGCCATATTTTCCCGAGGCTACAATTGTATACTGAAATGATCTCAACCGGTTCGATCATTCATGGCTCAAGACTTGATATGCTTGACCTTGATCCAATTGAACATCCTGTTGGTGTTCAGTTTGGGGGCAGCAATCCCAATGAACTCGCTTTCTGTTCAAGGATTGCTCAGGAACGGGGATATGATGAGGTCAATCTGAATATCGGATGTCCCAGCGACCGTGTACAGAGTGCCCGTTTTGGTGCATGTCTAATGGCCGAACCCGGGTTGGTTGCCAACTGTGTAGAAGAAATCAAAAGTACTTCTGATTTGCCAGTCACCATCAAAACACGAATTGGTATTGATAAACACGATGATTACGAGTTTCTGGCAGATTTCATCATGAAAACTTCTAATGCTGGCTGCAGTACATTTTTTATCCATGCCCGGAAAGCATGGTTGAAAGGTCTCAGCCCGCGTCAGAACCGAAGCGTTCCTCCCCTTGAGTATGACAAGGTCTATAGGGTAAAAGAAGATTTTCCAAGCCTACATATCATCGTAAACGGGGGGATTCATACCGTGAGTGCGGTTGAATCACACCTCGAAAAGCTGGATGGTGTCATGATCGGCAGGGAGGCCAACCGTAATCCGTGGTTTATGAAGGAACTCAGCGATTATTATTTTGAAAACTCTCCTGAAAGTCCGGTAGCTAGCCGCGAAGCGATTGTACGGTCCTATATGCAATATATTGAAGAGCAATTAAGGCAGGGCGTTGCCCTGAAAACAATGGCACGGCATCTCATGGGGATATATCATGGTCAAAAGGGGGCCCGGCACTGGCGTAGAATGTTGTGCGAGGATGGCCCCGTCTCGGATGCTGGACTGGAGGTTGTCGAATCTGCTCTTCAACAGGTAACGGGAATGCAGACCTTCCAGTATTCATAAACCATGGTTCTTTTTCTTGTTTCTATCCTGAAAACCGATTGATTATGCTAGAAACATTATCACTTGAAAATATCTTGAGGATATCAGCATTCACCCTGATTGCCGTAATCATGGTAGTTTGGGAATTGCTGTTTCCACGGCGTGGATCAAGCAGAAAACGGGTTCGATGGCCAGGCAATCTTGGGATTTTCCTGATCAATACAAGCATGCTTGTGCTCATGCCAATTACTGCGGTCGGCGCGGCTGTTTTTTCTATTCAGTATCAGTTTGGGATCTTTTACTGGGTTGAGTTTGAATTCTGGCCCAAAGTCATACTCTGCATTCTGATACTGGACCTGCTGGTCTACTGGCAACACCGCATATTTCACATGATCGAGCCATTTTGGCGAATCCATCGTATGCACCATACCGATACTGCCTTTGATTTCACGACTGCTCTCAGATTTCATCCAATCGAGATTTTCATTTCCATGCTGATCAAGGCAGCTGCAATTATTCTTCTGGGAGCTCCAGTCTTTGCGGTAATTGCCTTTGAAATTATTCTGAATGGATCAGCCATGTTCAACCATGGTAATATCAAGATACCCCTAACCATGGACAGGTTGCTCCGCTGGATAATCGTAACCCCGGATATGCATCGGATACATCACTCTATCGATCCGAAAGAGCACAACATGAATTATGGGTTTTTCCTGTCAGTCTGGGACCGGATCTTCGGGAGCTATCTGAATCAACCGCGACAGTCTCAAACGACAATGCCTATCGGTCTTGAGATTTTCAATCAGGATAGTGAAGCAAGGGTGGACCGTTTGATTACCCAGCCTTTTCGAAAAAGCACCATTTCGCAATAAGCCATGCCGATTAATAGGGAATTACTGAACATACTGGTTTGTCCGGTTACCAAGCTCTCGGTTCGACTACTATCGAAATCGAATCTTCAGATTCTCAACCAGATGATCAGTGAGGGTGATTTGCAAAATGCGTCAGGGAAATGTGTCGACTCGCAATTCTCGCAAGCCCTGATTACGCAGAACAACACCATGATCTATCCGGTCAGGGACGGGATTCCTATCATGCTTGAGGATCAGGCCATACCGGTCAATCAGCTTGAGGGAAAAATCTCGCTTACCTGATTTGCACAATCAGGTCATCGTTTGCTACCCGGGACCAGGCGAGCGAAACATTCAGTTTCTTTTTCTGATTACCTTGAACTGCTTCTTCTTTCCACTGCGTTTGCCTCGCACACGGGCCTGGGAGTATTCGAGAAGCTGAATCTGGCAGCCAACTGCCTTGGGGTCGTCTTTCTTGCGAGACACATAGCTTCCATCAGGACACATTTCCCAGCTATCGACATGATCGTTCATCAGGGTGTCAAGAATAAGTTTCAGTGATTCCTTCAGGGATTGTTTCTCAATAGGGGTTACGACTTCAACCCGGCTTTCCAGATTGCGCTTCATGATGTCGGCAGAACCGATGAAATACTCATGTTTGCCATTATCATGAAAGTAGAAAATTCGACTGTGCTCCAGGAATCGACCAACAATGCTGATCACGGTAATGTTTTCGGATAAATTGGCAACCTTTGGTCTCAAACGACAGGTATCCCGAACGATAAGGTCAATTTTGACGCCTGCAATGGATGCCTTGTAGAGATCCTTGACTACATCCTTGTCTTCCAGTGCATTTGTTTTCATGCGAATAAGGCCGGTTTTGCCATTCTTGACATGCTCGATTTCAGTAGCAATTCGGCGTCTGAGCTCGTTCTTCAGGTCAATCGGTGCAATTACGATGTGCTTGAACTGGCGTTTTTTGATATGACCGGTAGTCAGGAAATTGAAAAGTTCGGTAGCATCCTCGCCAATCTCCCTGTCACAGGTCAGAAGCCCAAGGTCAGTATAGAGCTTGGCGGTCCCCCCATGGTAATTCCCAGTACCAATGTGGACATAACGCTGCAACTGGTTTTTTTCTCGTCGTATGACCAAAAGTACCTTGCTGTGGGTTTTGAACCCGACCACGCCGTAGGTCACATGAATTCCTGCCTCTTCGAGGTGCTCCGCCCAGGTAATGTTATTCGCTTCATCAAACTTTGCCTTTATCTCAACTACTACAGCGACCTGCTTACCGTTATTTGCAGCTTCAATCAAAAGATCGACAATACGGGTTTCGCGATCAGTTCTATACAGGGTCATCTTGATCGCTCTGACTGATTCATCGCGTGCCGCTTCGCCCAGAAATCGGACCACCGATCCTGAAAATGATTCATATGGATGCTGGAGTAATATCGCTCCTTCTTCTCGGATTTGATTGAAGATACTCCGTTGATTATCCTGTAGCCGATGGTGATTGACCGGTTGATGCGGGGGGTATCGCAAGCTTGCGATTGGCAGACTGGTGAGTTCAAACAGGTCTCTTCGAGCCAGTAAACCTTCGGTTTCGTACACATCCAGCTCCGAGTCAAGGCCCAGTAATTCGGTGAGCATGCCTTGTCGTTCAGGATTCATGCCCTTGTTGACCACCATACGAACGATTGGAGCAATTCTGCGATCTCTTAATTCCAGTTCAATCATTGACAGAAGGTCGGCCGCTCCGGATTCCTGGCGTTCCGTACTGGCATTACGGGCAACGAAGAAGAAATCATATTCAAATTGACTTTCGCCGGGGAACAGAAGGTCGAGGTTGTTGGCTATGATTTGCTCAAGTGGAACAAAACGATAGTCATCCACTTTGATGAAGCGTGGTACCCCGGTACCGACCGGCACCTTGACCCTCGCAATGGCATTTTCATCGGAGGATTCGGCCGGAAATGTAACAACCAGATTTAACGACAGGTTGGAGATGAAGGGGAAGGGGTGTGCAGGATCAAAAATCTGAGGTGTTATCAGGGGGAACACATTATCGAGATAGTACTGCCTCAGCTTGCTTTGGCCTGTTTTCGGCAAATCCTGATAATTGATGATTGCAATATTTTGTTCCTTGAGTTCATTCGAGATGGATTCAAAAGCATCCTCCTGAAAGTCGGTCAACTCTTCAACCAGTTGTCTGCACTCCTGGATTTGCTGCAGTGGACTCCTTCCGTCATCCGTCAATTCGGACATGTCGGCCGCAACCTGCAACTTGAGTCCACCGATCCGCTTCATGAAAAACTCATCCATGTTGGACGCAAAAATCGCGATGAACTTGAGCCTCTCAAGCAGGGGATTGTCCTGATCTGTTGCCTCAAAAAGTACCCGCCGGTTAAACTCAAGCCAGGTCAGTTCCCGATTGAGATAGAGGCTTGGATCGTCCAGGTCTGGATGTGTTGTAATTTTTTTTGCGGGAGAGATCATAATG
>JAJEAV010000082.1 GCA_022822625.1 Gammaproteobacteria bacterium
CTCCATTCCAGACCATGTGCGCCTTCCCAGACCTGATCCGTGGCCTTTGCTCCACCGCGGATACACTTGATGACCACTACCAACAGCAGAATCTGTGCAAATCCAAAGCCAAATGCACCAATCGTCGCAATCTGATTGAAGTCCGTAAACTGTACCGCATAATCGGGGATTCGACGAGGCATGCCAGCGAGGCCCACAAAATGCATCGGAAAGAACAGTGTGTTCACGAAAATCGTGGAGAGCCAAAAATGGATCTTGCCGAGTTTTTCGTCATACATGTTTCCGGTCCACTTCGGCAACCAGTAGTAAACACCGGCAATAATCGCAAATATGGCACCCGGAACCAGAACATAGTGGAAGTGAGCGACCACAAAATAAGTATCGTGGTACTGGAAGTCGATTGGCGTCATCGCCAGCATCAAGCCTGAAAATCCACCGATCGTGAACATGATTACGAATCCGACCGCAAACAGCATGGGCGTCTCGAAGGTCATGGCTCCTTGCCACATGGTAGCGACCCAGTTAAATACCTTGACTCCGGTAGGTACGGCAATCAGCATGGTGGTAAACATGAAGAACATCGCACCCACCAACGGCATGCCCACGGTGAACATATGATGGGCCCACACGATGAACGACAGGAATGCAATGCATGCCGTGGCATAAACCATTGATGAATACCCAAACAACTTCTTGCGCGAGAAGGTCGGAATAATCTCCGAAACAATCCCGAATGCCGGCAGGATCAGAATATATACCTCTGGATGCCCGAAGAACCAGAAGATATGCTGAAACATCACCGGATCGCCACCACCGGCAGCATCAAAAAAGCTGGTTCCAAAGAACCTGTCCGTCAGCAACATGGTCACGGCACCAGCGAGAACCGGCATTACCGCAATCAGGAGATAGGCAGTAATAAACCAGGTCCACACAAACAATGGCATCTTCATGTAGGTCATGCCCGGTGCCCTCATGTTCATGATGGTGGCGACAATGTTAATGGCGCCCATAATGGATGAGACGCCGAGAATATGGATCGAGAAAATCAGGAAAGGCAATGCATCACCGGTCTGCAATACCAGTGGCGGATAGATTGTCCATCCCGAAGCGGGACCTCCTCCTTCCATGAAAAGGGTGGAAAGCATCATTGAGAATCCGAATGGCAGAATCCAGAAACTCCAGTTGTTCATTCTCGGCAAGGCCATGTCCGGGGCACCGACCATCATCGGCAGCATCCAGTTTGCCAGACCAACAAAGGCAGGCATGACCACTCCGAAGATCATGATCAGCGCATGCATGGTGGTCATCTGGTTGAAGAAATGCGGGTCAACAATCTGCAACCCCGGCTGAAAAAGTTCGGTACGGATAATCAGCGCCATGAAACCGCCGATAAAGAACATGATTAACGAAAACCATAGATACAGGGTACCAATGTCCTTGTGGTTGGTTGTGGTTACCCAGCGCATCAGACCCGGAGGGGGGCCATGATCGTGATGGTCATCGTGGCTGTGATCAACTGAATATGCGTTCATGATGAGTCCTGTCTTTTTTTTGATATCGTGTTTTTTGTTTGTGATTTCAAGGTCTTCCGCGTCAACTTGCTGGCCGTCTTCTATTGCACTCGCATGTCCTTGATCGTGGCAGGCTGTACGACATCCCCGGTATCGTTGCCCCAGGCATTCCGCTCGTAGGTGACAACTGCCGCAATGTCAGCATCATTCAGGGTTGTGGAGAAAGCCTGCATTGCAGTACCTGCGACTCCGTTCAGGATGACATTGATATGTCCATCAAGGTCATTCAGCACCATATCGGTGCCGACCAGAGTGGGGAAAACACCCTGTATGCCCTGACCATTCGGTTGATGACAGGCAACGCAATAGGTTCCATAGACGCCTTCACCGCGCTCCATCAATTCATCGATCGCCCATTCCCGGTCTGCCGATTGGGCCTCTGCTTCGGTTGAAGCCAGTTGTGCCTGAATCCAGTTCTCGTATTCGTCTTCAGATGTGGCATGGACCACTATTGGCATGAAACCATGATTCCGCCCGCAGAGTTCTGCACATTGTCCACGGTAGATTCCCTCTTCATCAATTTTTGTCCACATGTCGTTGACAAACCCCGGAATGGCGTCTTTCTTGATTGCGAATTCCGGAACCCACCAGGCATGAATGACATCGCTTGCGGTCAGGACGAATCGGATTTTCTTGTCAACTGGCAATACCAGAGGGTTATCGACCTCGAGGAGATAGTTATCGACGGTATTCGGGTCAATACCCGAATTCAAGGAAGCCGCCTGACGACTGTCCGGGTCTAGGGAACTGATAATCCGGACTCCGGAATCCAGATACTCGTATTCCCACTTCCATTGATGACCGGTGATTTTTACGGTGATTTCGGAATCCGAGGTATCCTCCATGCGCACCAGGGTATTGGCGGCCGGTACAGCCATGGTAATCAGGATTCCGAACGGAATCACTGTCCAGATTACTTCTGCCATGGTGCTGTGCGAAAACTTGGCCGGTACGCTGCCCCTGGATTTGCGATGCCTTATCATGCTGTAGGCCATGGCACCAAATACCACCACGCCGATCCATACGCAGATCCAGAGCACGAACATGTGCATGTCATAGACATCGCGACTGATGTCTGTTACTCCTTGGGTCAGATTGAGTTCCCAATCCGCCCAGGAGGAGCTACTCGTAACATAGGCCAATAGTCCGAACAGGCCGAACTTCGTTTTATGCAATGTCTTCATGCGTATTCTTCAAAACCCAAATTCAGTAATTGGAGCATTCTCCAACCGGACGGCTCAAAGTGCGAATCACCAACGGATTGCCCTGCACCTGAGTCTGTGCAATTGTCGAGCGGTCCTTGTTCAACCTGCTACGACAGTAAATTCTGCGGTTTCGGATAATAGCGAATTGTTCCGTATGTTACAAGTTGGAACGACAATCGTCTTCAAGTTTCTTGTTGATTGCCGGAAATCATGATTCAAGAAAGAACGCCCGAATAAAGATCCGTGCGTAGTGATCCAGAAGCAAAAACGCAAACAAGGCACTGAGGTAGAAAATCGAATACCCGAAAGTCTTCATGGCGTAACCATCGCCATCGGTGATATAGAGTTTCACCGAGTAAAAAACAAAGCCCGCACCCAGTGCGATCGCCCCGGCCAGGTAGATCGTGCCGCTCATCATCACCAGAAACGGCATCAGGGTCACCACCACCAGCAACGCGGTATAGAGCAATACGTGTAATTTGGTAAATGCGATGCCGTGGGTAACCGGCAACATCGGTATGTCTGCACTGGCATATTCATCAACGCGCTTGATGGCAAGTGCCCAGAAATGCGGCGGTGTCCAGATGAAGATAATCAGAAACAGGAGCAGTGCTTCGCTGTGCAATTCTCCGGTCACGGCCACCCAGCCCAAAACTGGTGGTGCCGCGCCTGCTGCACCTCCAAGTACGATATTCTGGGGGGTCGAGCGTTTCAGAAACATGGAGTAGATAATTGCGTAACCCACCATGGAGGCCAGGGTAAGTACCGCGGTCAGCAGATTGACGAACGCGACCAGAAAAACCATGGAAAGCGTCCCCAGAATCAAGGCAAAAACTACCGCCTGACTGCCGCTGATCTGGCCACGAGGAATCGGGCGGCCGCGGGTACGCTCCATTCTGGTATCAATTTCCTCATCAACCCAGTGATTGAGGGCAGCTCCGGCTGAGGCAGCAAGACCGATACCGGTCAGTCCCCAGAACCATGTGACAAAGGGAATAGGTCCCTCAGTCGATAGCAACATGCCAGCCAGAGCCGTGAACAGAATCAACAACACGACTTTCGGCTTGCACAAATTCAGGTATTCGCGCCATGGAAAGAAGGCTTGTATCGCCGTGGTCATGGTTTTTGTCTCACTCATCAAATGCGGGCACTGAAGACTGTCTTGCAACCTCGGTCTTTATGGCTCCGGCAAGCGACTCTCTTTCTTCCTGATTGAGACACCGTCCTATCTCGATCCACTTGCCCCTGGACCCCAGCAACAGTCGCGGGAGATACCACCGGTAAACCGGTGGAACGAGGCGGATTTGTGTCCAATGGACAGGGAAGCGCCAAACCTGTCGGTTGTTCTTTTCGACATGCCGAATCACCACATGATCACGATCGACAATCACCCGTTCCCGATATGCAGAATTCCGGTTGATCAAATACAGGACCAAGCCCACGCCCAGCATGTCGAGCACGGCAAACGGCAAGATCATCCAGTACCCCAAAAAGGCAAAACGCAAGGCTATACCGAGGCAGATGACAACGAGCAACACGTAGAGCAATGGTAGGTGCTGATGGTTGAATGAACCGTTTGGACGAATAACAAAATGGACTGGATGCAAGATATGATGTTCCATTCAAGAGGTCGTGAAATTGTATCAAAAAATGCAGGTACATGGATTAGTCAGCAGAATTCCCCAAGTTGGCATTTGCACCAGCAAACAATTTTGCAAGACATGATGAAATGCCTGATACTCATGTGCCGAAATTCCATGCACAGGCAATCCACCTTCGACAATGTCACGCTTATGGCGACTGCGGCATCTTCCCCGCATATTTTCCTGAAAGAATATGAAGGACCAGTCATTCTGGATGAAGTACAGATGGTACCGGAAATATTCCGCGCCCTGAAAATCAAGGTCGATGAATTACGCTTGAAAGACAGCGAGTCAAAAAATGGTCGTTATTTACTAACCGGATCAGCCAACATCATGGCCTTACCCAGGCTTTCTGATCCATTGGTTGGGCGTATGAGCGTCAAAATGCTCTATCCGTTTAGCGCATGTGAGATTCTGGGTGGCAAAGGAGATTTTATCGAAAGGCTGTTTTTCTGCGATTTTTCAAAATCCGGTGCTATACAGGCATCCGTGAACGAAGCATTGCGCCTGGCCACCTTCCCTGAGATTTCTGGCAAGAAAGCCAGAGAGCCGGCAGAATGGTTAGATGGCTATCTGATGACGATCCTGCAACGTGATGTACGCATGGTTTCCGAACTGGAAAAAATCTCTCTGCTCCCGACATTGTTACGAGCTTTGGCAACGCGTGCAGGAGGATTGCTAAATGATGCGGAGATCTCTCGTGATGTGGCACTGAATGCCGTAACGAGCAAGAGTTATAGGGGTATTCTGCAAGCGGTGTTCCTGACTTTCAGCATTCAGCCATGGTATCGCAATATTGGTAAAAGGCTTGTAAAGTCTCCGAAAGGATATTTGACCGACACTTTATTGCTCTGCCATTTGCTGGATTGGCGATTGGACGATATGCGCAAACGCAAGCCCGACCTATACGGACGCGTGATTGAAAACTTTGTAGCCACCGAATTGCTCAAAATCCTGTCATTCGGCAATGGCCGAGAACAACTCCTACACTTTCGCACCAGCGACAGTAAAGTGGTTGATTTTGTGCTGGAGCGGCCGGATGGGTCGCTAGCAGCAATAGAAGTCAAAACTTCTGATACCATAGTCCCCTCTGACTTCAAGGGACTGAAAACCTTGCAAAGTGTTGCACCGAATGATTTTAAATGTGGGGTCGTGCTTTATTCAGGCAAGGATGTTGTGCCTTTTGGCGAGCTGCTTTTCGCTGTGCCAATTGACCGGCTATGGCATTGACCTACTCAAAACCCTTGATGGAAAATGACAGAAGTACTTGCAATAAGATCTGATTTCGAGCGCTTTGACGAATGGGTTGAAGCCTTTCGTGAAAGTGATCTGGAACTCGTCCGCTGGGAAGATTTAAAGGAGGGTCAGGCCATAGACTATGTCTTGGTATGGCAACCGAATCCCGGCATGTTCGACCAGCACCCCGAAATCAAAATCATATTTTCAATTGGTGCAGGAGTGGATCACATGTCCGGCAAGAACATCTTGCCGGAAGGGGTTCCCGTAGTGCGCATGGTCGAGACCAATCTGACTCTGGGGATGACCGAATATGTGGTCTATCAAGTCCTGCGACACCATCGGTTCATGCCACATTATGAGCAATTTCAGCGGGACCGAAGCTGGAAAGAAATCATGCAGGTTCCTGCCAGTCGACGCAATGTCGGAATCATGGGAATGGGGGTATTGGGAACGGCCTGTGCCCAAGCCCTGATGCCTTTCGGGTTTCATCTGTTTGGCTGGAGTCGCTCTGAAAAACACATCGAGGGCATCAAGCACTATCATGGCCCCGAACAACTTCATGCCATGCTTTCACATTGTGATTTTCTGGTTTGCTTGCTCCCCAATACCCGGGAAACCCGCCACATTCTCTGCAAGGAACATCTGGTGCACCTTCCCAGGCACGCCGTTCTGATCAATGCCGGACGCGGCAGTTTGCTAGTAGAAGATGATTTGCTGTCACTTCTTGAAAATGACCATCTGAGTGCGGCTGTACTGGATGTGTTCGAAGAAGAGCCCTTGCCCGTCGATAGTCCGCTCTGGAATCATCCTGCGATTACGGTAACACCCCATATCGCCAGCATGACGGTACCGGAAACCAGCGCCGAACATATCTGGACGAATATCAAGCTCTACCGTCTCGGTCATCCATTGACCCATGTTGCAGATATGAAACGGGGATACTGAGGCATGAAATATCAACCTGTGGCAGGTGAAAGTCCGTTGATCTTGCCGTCACCGCAAGCCCGGTATATTCCTTCGAATCTTGAATTTTGGCCACTTAAGCCTCATAACTTAATATATATCTACGGTACTTGTGGCCATAGCCCTTATATGGCAATCAAGACGATCCGTGTTATATTCGCGTCTTATTTAACGGAGACATTCATCATGAACCTACTTAAATCCATTGTCGGCACGATCGTTGCGGGTTTTGTTCTTGCAATTGTCATTGCCCTCTTGCTGTAATTTCAGCAAAACACTTTCGAAAATCAACATAAACTCTAAATCTGGAGAAATTGAATCATGAATACTTGGTCGCTAGTTGTTTGGTTGCACGTATTGGCTGGTATTACCTGGGTCGGGTTGCTTTACTACTTCAATTTTGTACAGATCCCGGCATTGGCCCAGGCTGCGAACGACAAGGAAGGCCCCGGACCTGCCGGCATTTCAAAATATGTTGCACCGCGCGCCCTGCTGTGGTTTCGGTGGGGAGCTGTTGCCACCTGGTTAACGGGTGCTGCTGCACTCGAATATATCGGTGGGTTCACCACGCACTTTTTTGCCACTGGCGGGGTTACTGCAATCGGAGTCGGAGCCTGGCTCGGAACCATCATGCTGTTTAATGTATGGGTATTAATCTGGCCCAACCAGAAAAAAGTACTCGGGTTGACCGAGGCCACTCCTGAAGAGGTTGCCAAGGCCAAAAATACTGCACTCTTGGCATCCCGTACAAATACCATGCTGTCGATACCGATGCTGATGTGCATGGTTGCCTACGGACACGGCTTGCCATTTTAGGCGTCTTATCACACTGTTCGGTGTGGGCAGGGGCTTCTGTGAAACGGAAATCAGTTCCGGGACTGATTTCCGGGATTCGGCTGAACAGGATTGCCGATAAGCGAGAGGCATAGCTACATGTACAGCATATTCAAATCAGCCAGAATGCCCGATCCCGACCGGGCATTACCTGATCGGAAACAACCCATTGAGGTAGTCAACCGGCATTTTGTGAATGGAAATCCGATCAAGAATCCGTTTCCATCACATCTGCAAACAGTACAGTTTGGTCTGGGATGTTTTTGGGGGGCGGAACGCAAATTCTGGACCATCAAGGGCGTTTATACCACCGCTGTTGGTTATGCCGGTGGCTACACGCGAAATCCGACCTATCAGGACGTGTGTTCGGGATACAGTGGTCATGCCGAAGTTGTACTGGTAGTCCATGATCCCGCCCAGGTTGAACTGGAAAAACTGCTTCAGGTATTCTGGGAATCCCATGATCCGACTCAGGGCATGCGGCAGGGAAATGATGTTGGTACTCAATATCGGTCAGCAATCTATACCAGTTACGAGGATCAACTCCGGTTGGCGATCGAAAGCCGTGACCGCTATGCAGAAAAGTTATCGCAAGCCGGTTTGGGCAAGATCACGACTGAAATATCGAGTGGCAAGGAATTTTTCTACGCAGAAGACTATCACCAGCAATATCTCGCCAAAAATCCAGGGGGATATTGTGGGCTTGGTGGAACTGGTGTGAAATGTGCCTAAGAATTCGTCCCCACAGATTGACTCTTCCCTTGTATCTGGAATGGTCTTGAGCTGACTCGGCACAATGTCAATCTGACGTTGGTAGTGGTTTGGGGAGAGTTTCCTCAATTTTGGCGGGCGACCGGCCCCTGATCCCCGAATGCCTGTGGATTGAATCATCCACAGAACACCATGATCTGTCTGCCCGTGCGTGATTTTGAGGGTTATTTTGAGAGGACTGATGGCCAGTTGGCATCCCCGTTTCTGATATTGCCGGGAATGTCCCGACTCCAGGATGTCCTAACACTCTTGCTGTAGTTCAGATACAGGTGATCATCCACGATTGACCATGCATCCGGGTCGGTACTGGCAGTATAGTTATTGGATACTGCCCAGGCACAATATCCACCATATTGGGGTGCCCAACGCTCTGGATTTTGAGTGAATTTGTCCCGATTATCTTCTGATGAAAACCGCCAGGTTGCTCCATTCCACTCGGCGGTATAATCCTCCTTCCCTCTAATCGGCTTTCTATCCAAATGGTAGGCGACCGGATCATATCCGCGGATCGCGTAGCCATTCTTAATGGATACATATACGGGGGACTTATCAGCAATCACTGGTGTGGTGACAGCCAGTATACATAACGCAATCCAGATCGAAACTTGTTTTTTGGGCATATAACTTACGGCCTATTCCAGCCTGTCATGCTAATCCTGTCGGTGTTTTTCGGCGTGTTTCGGCCATTCTATCAATTTGGTAGATTCGGCTTCAGGGGAGGCATTGGAAACAGCGTGACATTGGCTTGCCCATCAACATCATCAATAATCTTGTTGACCCCTTCCTTGTCGACTTCATCTATGCGAACCACCGCATGCAAGGGAATATAAGTCCGATGAACCTGGCCGAATTCCTGTTTCAGGCGCTCCTCGGAAGGATCGACCACTACTTTGGACTTCTCGCCAAAAATGATCTCGCCCACTTCCACGAAGGCGTACATGTTACTCTGTGATACATCACGGGCATAAAGTTCATAGAGCTTTCCGAGATGATGAAATAGAATCCTATAAATTGTCTTTTTGGCAGGCATTGCAAAATTCATTCACATGAGGAAGAGTATTATATCACTGCTTCATTCTGCCATGGCTCCCCCCGGCCGATGGCGTTTGCCGGTATGGCTACTGATTGTCCTGTTACCGATATCTGCACTCGCAGATGCGCTACCTTCCTCAATTTCCCAGACTCTGAAACGATACGGTATCCCTGTCAGCGATATCAGCATCGAAGTCCGGGATATTGAAGGCAAGCAGTCCATTCTAAGCGTCAACAGCGATGTGTATCGTAATCCGGCATCCGTAATAAAACTGTTAACTACTTTGGCAGCACTTGAATTGCTTGGGCCGCAGCATCAGTGGAAAACCCGATACTACGTTGATGGAAAGATTCGAGATGACGAGCTTGTTGGCAATCTGGTCCTAAAGGGTGGTGGCGATCCATTCCTGACCGTAGACAGACTCTGGAGTCATGTGATGACACTCCGGGGCCTTGGTATTCGCAATATTACTGGGAACCTGATTATCGACAATACTTTGTACGACATTCCGAAACATGATCGCTCGGCCTTTGATGATGCACCGAGTCGTCTGTATAACGTGGGCCCCGATGCAGCATTGGTCAACTTCTCTGCAAACCGTCTGGTCATCCAGCCTCTGGCAGGACGTATTTCCGTTCGCAATGAACCTCCCCTGGAAGGCATGAAGCTGATCAATCATCTCAAGCCCAAATCCGGAAAGTGCCGTGATAAAACCAAGGGTTGGGGTTACCGGGTTGACCAAAATGCGGACAACATCGAAGTCCGGCTCGAAGGAGCCTACTCAATGAATTGTGGGACTTATTCGATATCCCGATCTCTATTGCCGAACAATGAATATACCTATCGACTATTTAAGCAACTCTGGATACAAAGTGGTGGAACGCTCAATGGCTATTACCGAGTTTCCCCTCTTCCCAAAAATTCCCAACTGCTGTCCTCACATCCCTCGGTACCGCTTTCAGATCTTATTACATCGATCAACAAGTACAGCAACAATGTCATGACGAGAATGCTGTTCTTGAATCTGGATGCTGAAAATGAAGATGACCCTGCGACACTATCAGGCGCAAGAAGCAAACTCGCGAGCTGGTTACTGTCAAACAATATCGAGATCCCGAATCTTTACGTAGATAATGGTTCTGGACTATCCCGAACAACGCAGATTACGTCAAAGGGGATCGCTGAGTTGCTGGAACTGGCGTGGCAGAGTCTTTACAGACCCGAGTTTCTCTCATCCCTGCCCCTTGTGGCTATAGATGGAACCATGAGAAGTCGCTTGCGGAACAGCCCTCTGGTGGCGCGCGCACGTATCAAGACGGGATCTGTCAAAGGCGTTCGCAGTATGGCCGGCTATGTCATTGCCAACAACGGCAAGCCCTACTCGGTTACTGTTCTCATACAGTCAAGCAACATTACTTTCCAAAAGGGGAATCAAATCCAGAATGCCGTACTCGAATGGCTCTACTCTGTAAACAATCCATAATATTGGGGTTATATGCATGACTTTTATATTTTTTCATGGGATACGGGGTCTCCGATGAGAACATCCCTGGTCGTGTAGCTATTCCACCAATCCCAAAGGCCACGCACTGATTACGATACGCGCACGGGAATTGCAACGGGAAGGATTCCTGGCAGGTCGCCAGAATGTACTATTTTGAACCCGGAAACTTAACAAAATAGCAACTTTTCACTCGTCAGAGACTGAAGTTTTTTTACGGTTCTATCATCGTTCATATCATTCGCAATTGACGTGACCTCCAGGATAGAAGCTCATTCATATTTGAAGCATCAAGATAGGTCATTAAGCGCTTCCGAATTTCTACAGGCATGGATGTGCTGTGAGGTCTTGGATGTTGCTGCACATGCATCTCCATAAACTCGCCGATACATACCTCTTCACTGTCCTTCGTCATGACCATGTAGAGATGAAAACGTTTGTCATCTACTCCCAGCACGCGAGTCGAAACTCGCAATCGATCTCCCTCTATGACTTCCCGCAGATAATATTTATGATCCTCTACAAGATAAACTGTGCACCCTGTTCGCTTGCGATATGCCGCATCTAGCCCTACTTCGTCTTGCACTGCGTCTACAGCCAAGCTGAAAACCAAGCCATAATAGGAATCGCGCATATGGCAATTGTAGTCGGTCCACTCTCGCTTGACTGTGGTTTCAAATTCCAGGGGCATCCGTTTTTTCGCTCCCGTTATGGAAAAAGCGCACTTGCAACTTGTCCGTGTTCCCGTCTACTTCGTCATTTCAAGGTAAGGTGCGCCCTCGCCATAGGGCAAGTCGACCCCGCCGTATCTACGCAATCTAACGTTACACTGTTCTGCATGACCTACAAAACCCTCCAAAAGACAAAGCCGCGAACCATAACCACCCACCAGTGTTGCTGCATCGTCAGTAACAATACGTTGATAGCTATGAGTCTTGATATACTTGCCGACCCACAGTCCACCGGTATAGCGCCCGGCTTTATTCGTAGGCAAAGTGTGATTAGTCCCTATTACTTTATCGCCATTTGCCACGTTGGTGCGCGAACCTAAAAATAGTGCCCCGTAGCTGTGCATATTCTCAAGGAACCAGTCATCGCGATCAGTCATCACCTGCACATGTTCGCTAGCGATTTCATTAGCAACATGCAACATATCTTCATAAGTCTCACAGACGATCACCTCTCCATAACAGTCCCAACTAACACGTGCTGTTTCAGCTGTCGGCAGAATATCCAGAATCCGTTCTATTTCTGTCATGGTGTTCTGTGCCAGCCGCTGTGAATTAGTCACTAATACACAAGGACTGTTGTACCCGTGTTCAGCTTGCCCCAGTAAGTCTGTTGCACATAGTTCGGCATCGGCGGCGGTTTCATCGGCAATTACCATAGTTTCAGTTGGCCCTGCAAAAAGATCGATGCCGACACGCCCAAAGAGCTGACGCTTGGCTTCAGACACGAAGGCATTGCCAGGCCCTACCAGCATGTGCACAGGATCAATTGTCTCTGTGCCAATGGCCATTGCGCCAATTGCCTGAATACCCCCCAAAACATAGATTTCATCAGCTCCACCCATCCTCATGGCGGCGATTACGGCAGGATTCGGTTCACCCTTAAACGGAGGAGTAGCGGCTAAAATGCGTGGCACCTGCGCGACTTTGGCGGTTGCTACCGACATGTGGGCTGATGCCACCATCGGAAATTTGCCTCCCGGCACATAACAACCAACCGACTGTACGGGGATGTTACGATGACCCAGAAACACCCCGGGCAAGGTCTCTATCTCAATATCACGCATGGACCCGCGCTGCGCTTGCGCAAAATTCACTACTTGATCATGAGCGAACTGAATATCGGCCATCTCGCGGGTTGAGACCTTTGATGTAATTGCCTCGACCTCGCCATCAGTCAATCGAAAAGCGGGGGGCGAGTATCGGTCGAATTTCTCGCTTAACTCCCGTACCGCTTTGTCACCACGTTCCTCGATATCCTTCAGTGTCTCCTCGACCACTGACCGGATTTTGGCATCATCTTTTGCACGCTGGTCGGCAGGCTTGCCTTGCTTGAGATATACAATACCCATTTCTGTTGTCTCCTAGTATCAGTTTTTGTCTGTCAGGCTCGGCTAGCCTTCGAAAAAAGCGTAGCCGCGACTATGATTATTACTCCTTTGATGATCAGTTGCGCCTGTACCGGCAAACCAAGGATGATCACAATGTTGAAAATCAGAATAAGGATTAGCGCTCCGACCGCGGCACCACTAAGAGTGCCTTTTCCGCCGGTTAGTGCAACACCCCCTATTACACAAGCGACAATGGCATCAAGTTCGTAACCGCGGCCAACCCAGTTATCGACAGTGCCAACAAAACCCACAAGAAAAAGCCCAGCGATACCTGCCATAACAGAACAGATCACGTAACAGATGATCGTCACCCTATCAGCATAAATTCCAACAAGATTTGCTGCTGTCGGATTTCCGCCAGTGATGTAAACTTTACGACCAAAGCTCGATTTGTGTAGTAGCCAACCCAAAATACAGAAACATAGTGCAAAGGCGAGTACATTGATTGGAATACCCATAATGCGGCCGGTGCCGAGGAAACGGAAGCCGTCAGGCAAAGAACCGGATGGTGCTCCCTGCGTGTAATAGAAGCGAATTCCCTGCAGAACGATCATCATCGCGAGCGTCGCGAGAAATGGTGAAACGTTGCGCTTGGTAACTAGAAAGCCGTTAACCAGCCCTACAAAAGCCGACACCACGATAGCGACCACAAAAATTACAGGAATCATCGCATTGGACGTGGCATTGAATGCCGTCGCCATTACCGCGATACTCGCCATCAGCGAAGCCACAGACAAATCAAGACCTCGAACAAGGATAACAAAGGCTTGTCCAAGAACTACCAGTGCTAGGGGGGCTGCTTGTGTCAGGATATCCTGAATATTGCTAGGTGAAAGAAAGGATGTTTGAACGACCGTAGCAAGGGAGATAAGCACAATCAAGATGCAGAGCACAGCGAACCGTCGAACAAATATATTTTGGTTCACAGCTTTCTTCCCTTGTGTACATAAATGGAGACAGCAACAATAATGATTAGACCCTGAATTACCCATTGTATGAATGTCGAAACATTCATGTAATTCAGTAGATTGCTAAGCAAGGAAATGAGGAAAACACCTAGGAGTACGCCAAAGATATTTCCTTTTCCACCACCTAGGATTAACCCGCCAAGTATCACCGGCGTAATTGAAGATAGAGTAATGGGGTCACCAACACGCGGATCACCAACGCTAGTTCGGCTAACAAAATAAGCTCCAGCAAGCGCCGCAAAAAAGCCACTGGCTGAATAAGCTATCAAAGTGATTTTATTGCACTGAATGCCGCTGAGATGAGCAGCATCGGGACTCCCACCGACCGCGTAGAATGCGCGCCCAGTTTCAAAATAACGTAAGAACACCCACACCATGACAAAACACAAAAGCATGACCAAGCCAGAGACTGGCACACTCCAAAATCGCCCATAGGCGAATTCCTCGAACCAATAAGGCACACTTCCGGTAGGTTGCAACGTATAGATTAGAACTGCCCCATTAAGTATCGATGCGGTTCCAAGTGTTACGATTAACGGATGCACTCCGGTTCTGATCGTTACATAGCCATTTAGAAATCCGATCATTGTCCCAAACAGAAGCGTACCAAAGATCATGGGAATCATTAACGCAGGATGCAGATCAACTACTGCTGCCATTAAAATAGTGGAAGCGGTGACCACCGCACCAATCGAAAGGTCGATTCCTCCCACGATCACCACCAAGGCCTGTCCAATGCTGGCAAAACCCAGGCCAGCAGCCTGCTCCAGCACGTTCATGAAATTACGCATTGTTCCGAAACGATCGCTCAGAACGGAACCGGTGATGACTACAATAACCAAAAGCAGGATAACAATGATCAAAGACGGATCTTGAAGCCGACGGAGCGATTGATTTACGCTTGTCAATTTCATGTGGCTTCTCCCAAGAAAACACTCTGTACCATCGGTTCTTTCGCGGCAGTGGCAAATTTCATGATTGTTTCTTCGTTGATTTCGGCCCCGCTCACTTCACCAGTAATAATCCCATCACGCATTACTAGAACTCGAGTGCATAAACCTACGATTTCAGGAAGTTCAGACGAGATCAGCAATACACCCAAGCCTTCGTCAGCAAGTTTGCGAATAATTTCGTAGATTTCCACCTTGGTGCCAACATCAATGCCTCGCGTTGGTTCGTCAAGAATCAGAACCCTCCGACAAGTTCTCGTCCAGCGTCCAAACAAAATCTTCTGCTGGTTGCCGCCGGAGAGCTTGTTCACTCCATATTCTGGTCCAGGAACAGCGACCCGAAAGCGCTTGATCTCGTCTTTGGCCGCTTGTGTTTCATGTGCCCGATCAAGTCCTAAAGATGTGGTGAATTCGGGTAGTGCCGGTGCTGTAACGTTGGCCGACACATCAAGCGACATGATCAGTCCCTCGCCCTTGCGGTCTTCGGTTAGAAATCCCAACCCTCGATCAATTGATTCACGTGGCGATGGGGCGTCGAAACCTTCGCCGCCTAGCGTCACCCCCCCGTCAGACCGCGATATTGATCCAAACAAGGCATGAGCCACTTCCGAACGCCCAGCACCCACTAGTCCTGCAAGTCCGAGGATTTCACCTGCATAAAGATCAAAAGAAACATCATTAACCTTTGGTGAAACGCACAAGTTGCGTGCGGTCAACACAGGCGCGGCTTTAGCGGGGGGATCTTTCTTGGGCGGGAAAATATCCTTCACCTTCCGGCCCACCATCATTCCTACTAAACGATCACGATCCAGTTCGGCAACATCATAAGTGCCAACATACTGACCGTCTTTAAGCACAGTAACCCGGTCGGCAATTGAAAATATCTCTTCCAACCGATGAGAGATATATATGATGCATACGCCTTCGTCCCGTAACAACTTGATCCGTTCGAAAAGAAGTTCCGATTCTCGACCTGATATCACAGCAGTTGGTTCATCTAGTACTAACAATTTCGTCTCCCCGACAAGCGCCTTGGCGATCTCCACCATTTGCTGGTCGGCAACACTAAGATCCTTGACAAGCACTCTGGAATCCAAATGATGCCCTAATTTATCAAGTGTTTCGTTCGCGCTCTCGTACATTGCCTTGTAATCTATGGTTCGGAGCCGGGTTCTAGGGGCCTGTCCGAGGAAAATGTTTTCCGCCACTGACAGCTCTGGAAAGAGCATAAGCTCTTGATAAATTATGTGAATGCCCGCATCCTTGGACTCCTTGGGAGTGGTCCAACTACGCTTATTTCCATCAAAATAAATAGTGCCTTCATCGGCGGTGTAAGCACCTGCCATGGTCTTGATAAGTGTAGACTTGCCCGCTCCATTCTCACCGAGAAGTGCGTGGACTTCGCCTGCCACGGCTTCAAAACTTACATTGTCCAATGATTTGACACCGGGAAAGACCTTGGTGATACCCTCAAGCCTGATCATGATGTGCCCCTTGATTCAGGCTTGAACCGCCTTGGACTCGCTTTAGAATCACCGTATTTCTTAAACCCGTCGCCAGCAGAAATCACCCCATCACTTTTCTGAAAAACACTAGGTACGGATTTCGGAAAGTGTATGTGACTTCACTGAAAATCTTCGTCTATGCAAACAAATCGACCGGTTCGGACCAGTTCGCTTTCCTGGCTTCGACTGTAGCAATCAGTTGACCATTGTGGTAGAAGTACTAACCGCATTCTTGTCTGATAAAGACCGCACATTGCAATTGGACAGGCCACTCCGCTTCCAATGCATGTGCACGTAAGTGGTTGGCGGGAAGATCATCAGAACCGGCAATAGAACCAGAACCAATGCTGATTACGCGACCCCTCTTCAAAACCCGCCAACACCAATTGCTGCGTCTAGTTTGGAAGGTCGACAGAAAAACTGTTCGGGTCATAGTTTGGAATGCCGCTACCCATGATCAGTTCACCTGGTTGATCCATGGCCACGTAATCGGGCAGTAGAACATCGGCAGAAATCGAGCGAGTTTCGTGACCTGGAGAAATTACCACTTGAAAATTTACATCAAGGCGTTGTGGCACAGGCGTCCCTTCAAGAACATCGACTGCGAGATTTACTGCGGCCGCACCAATCGATGGGGTGTAGTCGATACCTGCAAATGGGAATCCATTTTCGTGAGCAAGCTGGTACATCCCGTTCAAGTCACCTCCAGTATGAGGCGGAATATCTGTGCCGGTCACGCCGGCGCCCATAAATGCTTCTACGGAACCAGACCCTTGCAAGCCAGAATCCGCCCAAACGCCATCAATATTGCCGACACCCTCGCGCTGAATGATAGCGGCCATGATTTGACGACCATTCGCTGGGCTCCACCCGGTGTATTGTGTATCGACAATTTCGATTCCGGGAAACTGTGCGAAGACTTCCTTGGCAGCTTGCAGTCGCATCTCTGCTGGACTTGCTCCTGCTAAACCGGGTAGCAAAACAATGCGGCCTTTACCGTCGAGTATTTCAGCCATCCAAGTGGCACTCATCCGGGCCAAGGCGGTGTCAGAGGCAGTAACAAAGCTGACAAAGCTGTCATCACTTTCCACTCGACGGGCCACGGTAACAACTGGCACACCTCGACGCATCGTGCGCCCAAGAATCGGGTCAAGCGCATCAGCAGTGGCGGGGTTTACCAGCAGTAAATCTATATCCTGCTCGAGCAGGTCCTGAATATCGGAGATTTGTTTGGTCGGGTCGCCGTTCGCGTCCGTAACGATGAATCGGTCAATTTTGTCAAGGTTCTGCGACACGCCGTATTGCACTGAATGGTAAAAGGTGCCCAACCAACCATCGCCTTGGGATGCATTGGAAAAGCCAATGGCAAATGGACCTTCACCACCATAGTCGGACGTGTCGATTACTTCATTGAAATTCGGATTCCAAAGAAAAGTACGTGGCAGGCCAACATAGCCATCAGCAGTAGCCATGACAGGCGCGAACGCAATCGCTACCACTAACATAAGTTTGCTTAGTTTAGTGAACATTATAATTACTCCTAATTTGATGATTTAAATGAATGGAAATAGTTATTAAGAATTCGCCCCCCTTCAGCCAACAGCACCCTCAGCTTTAACAACTTTGACGCTTGACGTTTGGCGCCCTTGATGCTGTTCAGCTACGATACCGGCAGCATAGTCATCAAGCACTGCCTGCGGTGCTGTCGGCACTGGCGGAAAATCCCACCAGCCTACGACGTTGGCTGCGGCGATGCTGACATCTCTAGTTATCGGCACTTCAACCAGTGCCGGCCCACCGCTATCTAGTGCCGCCTGGATGGTTGAACCGATTTCATCAACACGCTGCACCTGGGTTGCAAAATCCAAACCGAAAGATTTGGCTAGTGCCGGAAATTGCACCGAATAGGGTTCATTGCCCGCCCGCGAGAACTCAGAAATAATGTTGCGACCCATAAGTGCGTCTTGCCCATCCCGAATTGAAATAAAACCGGAATTATTGAGCACCAGAAAAACGACCGGAATGCTGTAGGCTACACAGGTAGCAAGCTCCTGCATACACATCATGAAATCACCATCACCGATTATGCAGACTACGGGAGTTTCAGGCTTGGCAAGCTTGGCGGCGATGGCGGCGGGCAACGCGAAACCCATGGGAGAATAACTGCCCGGGGTAATATGCGTACGTGGCTCGTAAATTGGAAAATCCTGCTTAGTTGAACTCTGGGGGTGCCCAGAACCCACAGTAACAATTCCGTTTCGAGGCAAAACCTGACGCAACTCCCGCAGAGTAGTCAACATTGTGGTTGGGATTTTTTCGTAAGAGCGACGCGGTTCCATGAGTCGGTCCCAGTCACCCCAAAGTTTGACTAAGCGTTCGTGTTGGGCGGCTCGCCGTTTATATGCACCGCGCGCTTGGTTGTCAGAAATCCCAGCATCGATATCTTCCAAAACAAGGGAAATGTCGCCAACAATACCGACTTCCACTGGATAGTTCTTGCCAATCTCACGCGGATCAATATCTACATGAATTAGCTTGCTATGTGGAATTGAAAAGCTAACGCCTTTCCGCCAAGACGAGGCCGACCAATCGGTGAACTTGCACCCCAGAGACACTATGACATCAGCCTCGTTGGCGAGCGTGTTACCAGTCAGGGAACCAGGCCAACCGACTGTGCCAGCATTCATTGGGTGGTCTTCAGGCAATGCGCCCTTGCCATTCCAAGTAAAAACAACAGGTATACCCAACCTTTCAACCAGCCTCTTCAGCGCGACACTTGCATTAGAGGTAATCGCTCCGCCGCCAGCCACTATGCAGGGACGCTCGGCCTTCAACAAGAGCTGGACCGCCTGCTCAACCGCTACGCTGTCTGCACGTTGGCGACCAGTTGGTAAACGCATGGACAAGTCCTGTACGTCAATGTCAGTTTCGGCTGACTGGATATCGAGCGGAATGTTCACATGGACTGGTCCAGGACGCCCGGTCATCATCGCGTTGAAGGCGCGGTGCAGAATAAAAGGCGCACTGTCGGCAGTGATCATGTCAAAGTTCCGTTTAGTGACATGCTCCGTAACCTTGGTAAAATCTGGCATGTTTTCACGATCAAGCTCTTGCATCACGCCATGACCACGCATATGCGTCGAGGACGCTCCAGTTATCAACAGAAGCGAGGTCGAGTCACAATATGCATTGGCTAGCGCCATTATTGTGTTAGCAGCGCCCGGACCAATTGAGGTGGATGCCGCAATTGGGTGGCCAGTCACTCTATAATGTGCATCAGCGACATGAACAGCGGCTTGTTCATGCATCGTCTGTACCACTGGAATATCCGAACCTGAATCGTTAAACGCATCAAGAAGATTCCAGTTGCCATGCCCAGGTAAACCAGTTATATACGGAACGCCATATGCTTTAAGTGCACGACCAATGAGATGACCGACAGTTTTCATGATGCAACTTCCTCTTTCGTATTTGTGCCCTGCTCCAAGCTTTCGTCCGTACGACAGCTCGGTTTGCCAACCTGATCATGCCGCCCTTTCACGGCACCTGTCGTTGACCGCGCTACTAAACTTGTTGGAAAAATATGGTTTTTTGGACCGATGGCTGTTTTAGTCCTAATCGCCTCGGATATGAGTGTTGCCGCCATGCTTCCGATTTCACCAATCGGTTGACGGATTGTTGTCAGTGAAATCATTCCCCAACTGGCCATTGGTATGTCATCTACGCCGATCAATGAAATGTCTTCCGGAACAAGCAACCCCATTTTTCGCGCTGCGTCCAGAGCACCAATTGCAATTACATCATTTGCGCAAAACAGGGCCGTGGGCGGAGAAGGCAAGCGCATCATCTGTACACAACCGGAATACCCTCCTTCGTGCGTAAATTCGGTGTGGAAAATCAATCTGTCATCAAAAGGAATGTCATATTCATCCAGAACAGATTTAGCACCTTTCAAACGTCCAACAGTAGTTGACGTGGATTCCGGCCCTACTAGAAAACCGATCTGCCGGTGTCCCAAAGAAACAAGATGCTGAAGAGCCTCAACGCCAGCCGCATAATTGTCGCTCTCTGCCACATGAACGTCACCTTGCATATTTGATCTGATCGCAAGAACCGTTGGTTTTTGACGATCCTTCAGAAATTTGACCATCGGAGAACCAATGGTTGCCGTGGTGATGATCACACCATCCAGCGTGTCAATTAACCGACGCAATTTTCGGCTCGCTCTATCGCGAGTAATCTCATCAATAATGAGAATCATGTCGAACCCCAAATCATCTAGTTCATCATGAAGCCGGTCTACCAGGTAGGGATAAAAGGAATTGTGCAACGCAGCCACGACAACGCCGACGATGCCTCTGCTGTCATAGGTTTCAACTTGACTCAGATGAAACTTGCGGCTTGGGATTTTGTAACCTAGCTTTTCTGCAGATTTCAATATCTTGACACGCGTGGTTTTAGAAAGCTGACCACTTCCTGCAAGGGCGCGCGACACTGTCGATTCGGCAACGCCCACTGCGTCTGCGATGTTTTTTAGTGTAATTTGTGCTGGCAAGG